>DASSIU010000277.1:0-3280 GCA_035691585.1 Sphingomicrobium sp.
TGTTCGAGCGGCTGTTAAGTCCTCACATTCGCGTGAAAAATTGTGGAAAACTGGACGTTGCGGTGCGCGAAGCGGCTGCGGATGCGCATCCCGGTGATACGGTGCTGTTGTCGCCGGCCTGCGCGAGCTTCGACCAGTTCCGCGACTTCGAGGACCGGGGAGACCAGTTCAGGCGGCTGGTGGAGGAATTATGATCAAGGGCATTTCGGGCCAGATCAAGGCGAAGGCCGCACTGATGGACCCGGGCCACTACGGCCGGTCGGACACCAGCGCGATCGGCCGCTGGTTCTGGGAGATCGACAAGGTCCTCCTTCTGCTGATCACGGTCCTGATCGCGATCGGCCTGATCGCCGTGGCGGCGGCGTCGCCAGCCGCAGGCCAGCGCTACTCGGGCGGGAACGTGCGATTCTCCGAGCTTTATTATTTTTGGCGCCAGGCGGCCTGGATTGGCTTGGGCGTCCCGGTGATGATCGCCATTTCGATGATGCCGAAGGAACGCGCTCGGCGCCTGAGCCTGTTCGGCGCTGCCTTCTTCTTCGTGTTGCTGATCTTCGTGCCAATCATCGGGCCCGAAGTGAATGGAGCCCACCGGTGGATCAACTTCGGCCTGGGACAGGTCCAACCGTCGGAGTTCCTCAAACCCTTCTTCGTAGTGTCGCTCGCCTGGTTGCTCAGCCTCAAGGAGAGCGACAGGTCGCTGCCCGTCTATCCGATCTCCGCGGTGGTCACCGGCGCGATCGCCTTCCTGCTGATGAAGCAGCCGGACTTCGGTAGCACGATCATCTTCGCCGCGGTGTGGATCGCGATGCTCGCTCTTGCCGGAGTGTCGATTAGGATCCTCGGCGGTCTCGCCGTGGCGGCCGTGGTTGGCGTGGTCCTCGCCTATTTCTTCTACCCGGTAGCCACCATGCGCATCGACGAGTTCCTGTTCGGCACCGGCGACAATTTCCAGGTCGAGAATGCGCTCCGCACCCTGACTGCAGGTGGTCTGTTCGGCATGGGGCCGGGCGGCGGCACCCGAAAGTTCGGTCTTCCGGAGCCACACACCGATTATATCTTCTCGGTGATCGGGGAGGAGTTCGGGCTCATCGCCTGCATCGCGATCGCGCTCCTCTATCTCGGAATCGTGGCGCGAGTGCTGATCAAGCTGCTCGACGAGGACAACAGCTTCTCGATCCTCGCCGCGGCCGGCCTGGCGGTCGAGTTCGGGCTCCAGGCGCTGATCAACATGATGGTCAATGTCCAGCTTGCGCCGTCGAAGGGGATGACGCTGCCGTTCATCAGCTACGGCGGCTCGTCGATGCTGGCGCTGTCGATCGGCATGGGCTTGCTGCTCGCATTCACCCGCCGGAACCCGTATCTCACGCGTTCGCCCTACGTCGTGAAGTGGAGCGGGGAGTCGCTGACCACATGAATTTCGTCTTGGCCGCCGGAGGGACTGGCGGGCATATGATTCCGGCGCATGCACTGGCCGCGGAGCTCACGAGCCGGCGGCACGGCGTGCTGCTGATCACCGACGAGCGTGGCTCCCGGTTCCCTGGATTGTTCGAGGGCGTGCCGGTGCATATCCTGCCGGCTGGAAGGCTCGGCGGCGGACCGATCGGCTGGCTCAGGGCCGCCGGGTCGGTCTTGAAGGGCAGGGGCGAAGCGAAACGACTGTATCGCGAGCATACGCCCGACGCGGTGGTCGGATTTGGCGGCTACCCGGCCTTCCCGTCGCTACTGGCCGCGAGCGCGAGACATATCCCAACCGTACTTCATGAGCAGAACGCGGTACTCGGCCGAGTCAATCGTCTGCTTGCGGGCGAGGCCAAGGCGATCGGCACGGCCTATGAAGAAATCGACCGTCTCAAAGCCAAGTATCGGGACAAGGTCGTGCTCGTTGGCAACCCGGTGCGCGAGGAAATCGCGCGACTTGGCGAAATGCCGTTCCCGCCGTTCGACGAGGTCGCCCCCCTGAAGATTCTCGTGACCGGCGGCAGTCAGGGGGCGACGATCCTGAGCCAGATCGTGCCCGAGGGCCTCGGCATGCTGGAACCATCGCTTCGTCGACGCCTGCAGGTCGTGCAGCAATGCCGTCCTGACGATATCGAGCGAGTCCGAACACAATATGCCGAGCTCGGCATTCCCGCCGAGCTGATGACCTACATCGAGGACATGGCCGACAAGCTCGCCGATTGCCACTTGATGATCGGCCGCGCTGGAGCCTCGACCATCGCCGAGCTGACCGCCGCGGGGCGTCCCGCGATCCTGATCCCGTTCGCTGCCGCCACGGACGATCACCAGACCGCGAACGCCCGGGAAATGGTCAAGGCCGGCGGCGCGCGCGCGATCAATCAAGAGAACTTCACCCCCGACGTGCTGGCGCGCCAGATTGAAGCGCTCGCGATGGATCCGGTCGCGCTCAACAATGCGGCTGCCCGTGCTCTGTCGGTCGGTCGCCCGCATGCTGCGCGCGACCTCGCCGACCTGGTCGAGCGGGTCGGCAACGGTGTCGCGCCCGTCGCCGTCGGCCCCGCACTTTCGCCGCGCGTCACAGCCAAAGCTCCCGACGGTGCGATCCCCGCATGATGAAGGCCCTGGGCACCGACATTGGCACGATCCACTTCGTCGGCATCGGCGGCATCGGCATGTCGGGCATCGCCGAGGTGATGCACCAGCTCGGCTATAAGGTGCAGGGCTCCGACCAGTCGGACAGTTACGTCGTCGAGAAGCTCCGGAAGGAGGGGATTCCGGTCACCATCGGCCATTCTGCCGACAATCTCGGCGATGCGGCGGTGGTCGTCTGCTCGACTGCGATCAAGGAGGGTAATCCGGAAATCCAGGCCGCTGCTGAGCGGCGCCTGCCGCGCGTGCGCCGCGCCGAAATGCTCGCCGAGCTGATGCGAATGCAGAAGACTGTCGCGGTCGCCGGTACGCATGGAAAGACGACCACCACCTCGATGGTCGCGGCGATGCTCGACAGCGGCGGCATGGACCCGACCGTCATCAACGGCGGCATCATCAACCGCTATGGCTCCAACGCACGCCTCGGCAAGAGCGACTGGTGGGTGATCGAGGCCGACGAGAGCGACGGCAGCTTCCTCCGTCTCGACGGCACGATCGCCGTCGTCACCAACATCGATCCTGAGCATCTCGAACATTACGGAAGCTTCGAGCGGGTTAAGGACGCTTTCGTCGAGTTCGTAGAGAACGTACCGTTTTACGGCCTCGCCGTCCTCTGCGTCGACCATCCCGAGGTCCAAAGCATCATCGGTCGCGTTCGTGATCGCCGAATCGT
>DASSIU010000278.1:0-3019 GCA_035691585.1 Sphingomicrobium sp.
GAGCGCGTCGAGGAAGCCCCAGTTGCCGATGCCCTTGCCCATATGTTCCTGGACGAGGTCGTCGACCTGGGCGCTGATGCGCCCGACCACCTTGCCGCCGCGCTCCGCGAGCCAAAGCTGGGCGCGGGCATGCTCGAACCACGGGTTCTTGCCGGGCGTGATCAGGCCGTGGACCTCGTCCTTCAGCGGCGGAACCCAGTGCGGGTCGCCCTTGTAGGCCTCCCACGCGAAGTCGACGAACTGCTTCTTGTCCTTTTTCGTCTGGACGGGACGGATCGTGACCGGTGCGCTGCTCATGGCGAAGGGGCTAGCGGTTCAGCGGCCGTTACGCCAGTGAACCCTACAATCGCCCCATTCGCGCCACTATCTCCTGCGAAAGAGCAAGCTTAAGCCGAGTCATGACCAGCAGCACGACCCTCGAGCGTAATCGCACCCGGGCGGCCCCGGAGCCGCGAGCGAATGCGCGCGCCCGGGACGATGCCGCGATGCTGAAGGCCGCTGCGAGCTTGACGCGCGACCTCAACGCGCCGAAGTCGGCGATCTACTGGGCCGACATGCTGGGCTCGGCGCTCATCGGCTATGCGGCGCTGCTTAGCACGATGTTGGTTCGACCGACGTGGCTGTCGCTCGCATCCGGATTGATCGCTGTCCTCGCGCTCTACCGCGCCGGCTCGTTCATTCACGAGCTGACCCACATCAAGAAGGGCGCGGTCAAAGGCTTCCGCTTCACCTGGAACCTGATCGTCGGCATTCCGCTGCTGGTGCCGAGCTTCATGTACGAGGGCGTGCACAATCAGCACCATGCGAAGCGTTACTATGGGACGGTCGATGATCCCGAATATCTGCCGCTTGCGCTGATGCACCCGTGGACGCTGCCGGTGTTCCTGATCGTCGCGGCGTTGGCTCCGATCGGAATGCTGATCCGGTTCGGGATCCTGGCTCCACTGTCGCTGCTTTTCCCGAAGCTGCGGACCGTCGTGGTCGGCCGCTATTCGGGCCTTCAGATCAACCCGAAGTTCGTGCGCCCCAAGCCGGAAGGCGCGTTCGCGCGCGACTGGGCGTGGCAGGAAGCGGCAGCCAGCGCCTGGGCGATCGCACTGATCGCGATGGTTGCGACCGGAGTCATTCCGCTCCGCGCCTTTCTGATCTTCCTCGCCGTCTCGGCAGGGGTGATGTTCCTCAACCAGATCCGCACCCTCGTTGCGCACCTGTGGGAGAATGAGGGCGAGCCGATGAGCGTCACCGCCCAGTTCCTCGACAGCGTCAACGTGCCGCCGCCCGGCACCTTGCCGGCCCTCTGGGCGCCGGTCGGGCTGCGCTATCACGCGCTGCACCACCTACTGCCGGGGGTGCCGTATCACAATCTCGGCGAAGCCCACCGGCGGCTGTGCAACGAACTAGATGCGACGTCGGCCTACCATGAGTCGACGCACCGGCGCTTGTCCGCGTTGGTGGTTCGACTGGCGCTCAGCACGATGGGCCGCGTCGGCTCCTGACCTACTTGTTCAGCATCACGCTCAGCTGCTTGTCGTCCGCGCCGGCAAGAATCGCGCAATAGAGCTGAGCAGGGTTCTTCGCGGATAGATTGCGGAAATAATGCACGACTTCGCCGGCGCGCTCGATCGTGGCGTCACCCACTGTGACGGTGCGCTCCGGTTGCCCCCCGATGCTGACGGCGAAGCTGCCCCGCGCGACGAAGCAGATCACCGGCACTGGGTGCAAATGCTCCGGCATTTCCTGGCCGGGCAAGAAGTCCACGCGCGTCGTCTCCACGCGAGTCACCTGCTTTGCGGGTGCGATCGGGAAGCTGGCGATCGGGACTCGCGTCGGGATCGGCGCGGAACTTGCCGCCGCTGCCGAGCCGAGCAGCGCAAGGCCGATGAATGGCTTGTGCATATGATCCCCCCAAGAACTTGACTTGGTCGCCCTTATCATGTTGAGGCCTGCGCGTCCGGCGGGCGATTGAGCTCGCCGTTGTTATTTGGGCCAAGCGCAGCCGCCCTTAAGCGCTGCGTGGCTGGGGTTACCTGATACGGACCCCTGACGAACGAAAGGATAGACCCCATGCGCCATCGTGTTGGCGGCCGTAAGCTTCAGCGCACCTCCAGCCACCGCGCTGCCCTGTTCCGGAACATGGCTGCCGCGCTCATCAAGCACGAGCAGATCATGACGACGACGGCCAAGGCGAAGGAACTTCGCCCCTATGTCGAGAAACTGGTGACGCTTGCCAAGCGCGGCGGGCTCTCGAACCGCCGCCTCGCCCAGGCTCGGCTGATGGACGACGCACAGCTCGCCAAGCTCTTCGACGTGATCGGGCCGCGCTACGCGAACCGCGACGGCGGCTACACCCGAGTGATCAAGGCCGGGATCCGGTCATCGGATGCCGCGCCGATTGCAGTCATCGAGTTCGTCGACCGCGACGTCTCGGCGAAGGGCCAGGATTCCGGTCCGGTGATGAACGAGGAAGAGTTCGAAGCCGCTTAAGTCCAGCGGCAATGAACGGGAGAAAGGGCGGTTGGGCCATCCTGCCGCCCTTTTTGCTGGCGAGCCGATCTTTACTTCAGGCAATCGCGGCGATCGTCGTTTCGTGATAGAAGGCGGCCGCCACCGGGGGGTGCGCGCGGATGCGTTACTTTCGCCTATATTTCATGGACCGGTTCACCGGCCATATCGACCATTTCCGCGAGTTCGAAGCCGCCGACGATGAGGCTGCGACGCTGATCGCCGAAGGCTGGCGCGAGGATCGGCCGATGGAATTGTGGAATCGCGATCGAAAGCTCAGACGCTGGGATCCGCCGCTCCCGGACTGATTTGCTGAACCGCAGCAAACCGATGGTTCAGCACCGGTGCAATCCCGTAACGATAGACCCGAAACCAGTCGCCGTGCGTTGTTGCCGGCGCGCAGGGTTGAGGAACGAGGGAGACAGGCCATGACGGCTATCATCAAGCTTCTGGCGGGCGGCGCAGTCACTGCGGCACTGGCCAGCGCGGCGCCCGCTTCGGCGCAATATTATCCGGG
>DASSIU010000279.1:0-6123 GCA_035691585.1 Sphingomicrobium sp.
ATCGGCCTGCTCGAATCTCTCGCACGAACGCTGATCGAGCAGGTCTCGCGCCCCTACATGATCGAGGGCTCGAAGGTGACGATCGGCGCTTCGGTCGGAGTCGTAATCGGCGATCCGGGCCGGGCAAGTGCGGACGCACTCGTCCGCAATGCCGACCTTGCGCTTTATGCCGCGAAGGCCGCGGGCCGGGGCAAGCACCGCATCTATGAGCCTGCGATGCATAGCGAGGCTGCCGAGCGGCAGCTGCTCGAGAACGACCTGCGCCAGGCGATCGAGCGCGGCGAGCTTTCGGTCCACTACCAGCCGGTGGTCCGCACCGCGGAGGAGGAAATCTCCGGTTTCGAAGCGCTGGTGCGCTGGCAGCATCCGACACGCGGCGCCATCTCGCCAGCCAAGTTCGTGCCGCTCGCCGAGGAAGCCGGCCTCATCGGCCGGATCGGCGAGTGGGTGCTGCGCACGGCGCTCGAGGAAGCCGCTCACTGGCCCGATCACATACGCGTCGCGGTCAACCTGTCGCCGCTGCAGTTCAACGATCCGCAAGTGGTGCGGATGGTCGCGAACCATCTTGGGGAGACCGGTGTTCGCGCCGACCGTCTGGAGCTCGAAATCACCGAAGGCGTCTTCCTCGCCGAAGGCGATTCGACCGATGAAACCTTCGCCGGCCTCAAGGATCTCGGCGTCCGCCTCGCGCTCGACGATTTCGGCACCGGCTACAGCTCGCTCGGCTATTTGAAGAAGGCGCCGTTCGACAAGATCAAGATCGACCAGAGCTTCGTCCGCGGCGCCGCGTCGGCGACCAACCGGAACGCGGCGATCATTCGCGCGATCGTGACTCTGGCCGAGACTCTGGGAATGGATACTTGCGCGGAAGGCGTCGAGACCCACGACGATCTCCAGCTCATTCGCGAGCTAGGCGTCAGCATGGTGCAGGGGTACATCTTCGGCCAGCCGAGCCCTTCAGAAACCGCGCGCGAGATCGCCAACAGCGTGACGGTCGAAGCCGAGGGCTTCGCATGCATTCGGGAACCGCGCCACCGTCTGATGCGCAGGGCGGTCGCCTTGATCGACGGCGAACCGATCGAGGTTCGGCTGCGAAACATCTCCTCAATGGGCGCGCTGGTCGAGTGCGGAACGCCAGTGTCTCCTGGCACCGAGATGGCGATCGACATCATCGGCGTCGCGCCGGTGCGCGGCATTGTGCGCTGGGCCCAGGCGGGTCGATTCGGCCTTCAGTTCGACGGCCAGTTCGACCTTGCGCGGCTTGCACCGAAGAAGCCCGAGAAGCAGGCGAGCGCGGTCATGCGACCGACCTATCTCGATCGGCAGGCGTCCTAGCGGCCCGCGAACTGGCGGGCCTGCCCGCGGTCTTTGCCATAGAAATCCTGGAAATAGACGATCGAAGTCCCGCTCGGCACCGCGGTCAAATAGGTGATGTACAGCGGCACTGGGCTCGGTAGGTCGACTTTCTGCTCGGGCCTGGCTCCCTTGGGGCTGGGCGGATGGCCATTGAACAGCCAGCGCGCGAACCGGGCGGCATCCTCGAGCCGAACGCAACCGTTGCTTTCCAGCCGCGCGGCGTCCTCGATCTTCTCCTTCTCCGGAGTGTCGTGCAGCCAGATCCCCTCGGCATTGGGAAACATGAACTTCATCTTGCCCATCGAGTTGGCGGGCCCGGGGCGCTGCCGCAAGTTCACCTTCACTCGGCCGGCCGCGACCGCATGCCAGTCGACCGACATCGGGTTGAGGACGTGCGCATTCTCGCCGAACTGATCGACCAGGTCGTAGCCTCTCTTCGTGAAATAGGCGCGCCCCTCCTTTAGGATGGTCGGCGCGAGCTTCCGCGCCGTGATGTCGGGCGGCGAATTCCAATAGGGGTTGAGCGCGATGTAGCGGATGTAGGCATTCATCATCGGCGTCTGCGCAACGGGATCGGTCCGCCCTGCGACGACACGCATCGAGTCGACCACCTGGCCGTTTTCATACATGTAAAGCCTGGCGGCCGGCGGGTTGACGATCACGAAGCGACCGTTGCCGGAAGGCAGCGCCCGGGCGCGCTCGAGGTTTAGCGAAAGCAGCTGATATTGCGCGGCGTTCGCGTAGAGCCGGCTCGCGATCGCCTGCCTCAGCTTTGCGTAGATGGGGTTCATCCAGCGCATCTGTGAGACGTAGTCGCCGAGCGACGATGCGTGGGCGGCAGCATTGAGCAACTCGCCCGCGGACGGCGGCGTCGGGCGGAGTTCCTTGTCGACATAAATGATGCCGACGCCCGGATCGTGCTTCATGTCGTCGGCGTAAGTGACGAAGGCAGCGCTCAGCATCGCCTCCGCGCGCTGAATCGCGGCCGGATTGCCGGTTCGTGCATCGGCCACGGCGCGCTCGAGTGCCCGGAGGTCGTAGCGGCGCGGGTTCAGGTGATCCGCCTGCGATGAGGCCAGGAGCTGAAGCAGCTGGGAGGCAGCGTTCCCGGCACCGGGAGCGAACCACAGCGGCGCCCCGCCGCGGCTTCGGTAGAAGTCGGCGATCTCACCATCGATCGGAGAAACAGCCGTCGATCTCGCCGAAGCAGGCGCGACGATTAGGGGCGCGGTGGTTGCGATCACGGCCAGGATGCCGCCGACTGCGACAATCTTGGTCAGCGGCAAAGCGCCGCGGCTGAGCTTACTCATTTCACTCCTTCGTCCCTCGTCTCGCGCCGACCAGCACGACAAGCGCCTTGAACGCACGAATCCCGGACTGGTTGTATGGGCGGCACTGACCCTTGGCTGAACCGACCGCACAAGAAAAGAGCGCCGGGGCGCCGGCGCTCTTTCCCAGGTTCGCAGTTGATCAGCGTCAGCGGCGATTGATGCTGACGTTATAGACAGCACCATTCGGTGCGACGTCGCAGCGGAAACTGAGGTCCGCCGCGCTGGCGTAACCATAGCCGGTCGCGCCATAGGCGCCCACGCCATATGGGCCGTAATTGTTGTACGCATAACGCCCGCTGCTCGCGAGGCCGCGCACCCGGACCGTACCGTTGCTGCGGGGGTTGACCTGGGTCACCGAGACGACCCGGCCAGTGGTATTGGCGCCGAGGAAGGCACCAAGAATCCCGCCAATGCTCGTGCGGTTATAAAGCCTGCTCTGCACGGCTGAAGTGCACTGCGAGGCGGCCACATTCGTATTCGCGGCATAGCCATAAGCATTGTAGCCATTGCCGTACTGGCTGTAGCGGTTGTCGTATTGGCTGTAGCGATTGCCGTACTGGTTGTAGCCAGACCCGTAGGGATTATAGCTGTTGCCATAATATTGGGCTGCCGCTGGAGCGGCCGCCGCGAGTGCCGCGGTAGCGATCAGAAGTTTGCTAAAAACACGCATGACTCATTCCTCCTTTTCGGTGGAGTCCTTGCGTGTTCAACGCTTTAGATAGCGCGACGGGCCCAAGGCTGTCGCCACTGAGCCTCAGCTTGTCGCCGCAAGCTGAACGGCAGCTAAACGAACGGAAAAAGGGCGGCCCCGCAAGCGCGATGCCTGCGGGGCCGCCCGATTATTGGCGAAACGCGCCTTACTGATACTCGGCGGTCAGCTGGAACTGAGCGCTGTACACACCGCTGTTCTGGTTCGCCGCGATGCCGAAGGTACCACCCACATAGACGGTGAAATTGCCCGTCGAGCTCGCCTGGCGCGCAAGGCCATTCGAGTCGACAGACATCGAGTTGACCGTAATCGTGTCACCCGCAGCGTCCTGGATGATGTTGCCGACCGGCGGCGTGAGCGTCAGTGCGACATTTTCCGTCGGCGCCGCAAGCCCATCGAACCGAGCGGCCTGGAAGGTACTCGGAAGCAGCGTCACGCCGCCCGTGAACGAGCGCAGCCCGGCAGCGCTGGCCTCGATCGAAACCGTGCCGGGATTCGCCGGATCGGCGCTGATGATACCGAAGTCCAACGCCGTCTGATTGACGAGCGAATGAGACTGGAGGACGGTACCACGAGCCGTTGCGGCGGCAGTGTCCGTCGGAAAAGCCTGCTGGGCGAGCGCCGGCGAGGCCACGAGAGTCGCGGCAAGCGCCGCTAGGCAGACATTCAAACGCATCTTGGTTCCCCACTATCAAAGGTCGAGGACGCCTAAATGGACCGAAGCCTGTTCACTTTGGTTGAAAGCTTGTGGTTGCCCGAAAATTTACCTTTTCTGTCAGTGAAGGTGGCCTCTCCGCTCCTCGCCAGGCCGCGCGCGTGGAACTCTTGTCTCTCTTGTTCGGCGTCCGCCGCCGATCCGCTCTCAACATATTGGCCGGGGAATTAACCCAGACCCTTAGGCTAGGCCGTTCACTGTAAACGCCGCGATAATCCTGCGCGTTACCGGGCGGGATTTGGGATTCAGCCCTGGCCCTTGTGACAGACGAGCTTGTTGATCTGCTCGACAAGGTCGGTGTTGCGGCGGACCAACTCATTGATTTGCTCGGTCAGCACGTGATTGGTTTTCAGCAGCTTGTGCATGTCGTCGTTGATCTGGAGGATTGCTTCGGCATCCAGATATGTCTGTTCCAGTTGCCGGTCGGATTTCTCCGCGGCGACCTTTTGACCGACCATGATGATCGACAACAGGACGAGTTGGAGAAACGTCTGCGCGACCCAGGCGATCAGAGCGCTGGTGCCGGACCTGATCGCTTCCGGGAAGCTGATGAGCGCCAGGATCCCGAAGGCATAAGCGCACCACATGGTGCCCACGATGTTGGTGATCCCGACCGCGAGCCGATTATTGAACCCGCTGAGCTGCTCACGATGCTTCTTGATGAATTCCTTCCGCTTTTCGAGATGCGGATGAGGAATGTGCAGAATATGTTCCATGGCTCCCCCTTTCACAGGCGCGCCATCCTTCCGCCGATTTGGGGCGGGATCAAATTACATCGCGGATAAGAAGAGGGCGAAGCCTAGAAGGCCTCAGCCGGAATCTTCATCAACGTCTCGGCTCCGGCTTCGATTTTCCTCCGAAGCGCGGTGGAGAGAGGAAGCTCACGCTGCGCGTAAAAACGCGCGGTGACCAGCTTCGCCTCATGGAACGCCTTGTCCTCGTCGCCGCCATCGAGCGCCCGCTTCGACGCCTGGGCCATCTTCAGCCACATCCAGCCAAGTGAAACCAGCCCCATCAAATCCATGTAGGCATAGGCTCCGGCTCCGGCATTGTCAGGGTCGGCCATGCCGTTCCGGGCAAGCCACATGGTTGCGGCCTGAAGGTCCTGCAGCGCGGGCTCGAGCGCCTCGGCGACGCCCGCCGGATCTCCTGAGGATTTGGCGTCGGCGATCTCGCTGCCGACCAGTTCAAAGAACGCCCGAACCGCGCGGCCACCATCCTTGGGCAACTTACGGCCCACCAGGTCCATCGCCTGGATGCCGTTGGTGCCTTCATAAATCTGCGTGATTCGCGCGTCCCGAACGAACTGCTCGATGCCGTGCTCCCGGATGTAGCCGTGCCCCCCGAGAACCTGCTGCGCATAGACGGCGGCCTGGAAACCCTTGTCGGTCAAATAGCCCTTGATGACCGGGGTGATCAGACCGAGCAGATCGTCCGCGTTCTGCCGTTCCGCTTCGTCTGGCGAGCGGCGGATGAGATCGACTTGCAGCGCACCCCACAACACCAGCGCCCGCCCAGCCTCGTTCCACGCCTTTGACTCCATCAGCATTCGCCGGACGTCGGGGTGGACGATGATCGGATCGGCCTTGGCGCCAGGCTCGCGTTCGCTCTCCTTGAGGGCACGGCTTTGCCTCCGGTCCCGGGCGTAGGCGGCGGCATTCTGGTAGGCGACTTCGCCCTGCGCGATTCCCTGCAATCCGACGCCGAGCCGTGCGGCATTCATCATGATGAACATGGCGGCAAGACCCTTCTCGGGCTCGCCAACCAGCCACCCCTTGGCCCCATCGTAGTTCATGACGCAGGTGGCGTTGCCGTGGATGCCCATCTTCTTTTCGAGCGCACCGCAGGAGAGGCTATTCCGCTCGCCGAGTGAGCCGTCCTCGTTCACCAGGAATTTGGGCACCACGAAGAGCGAGATGCCCTTGACGTTGTCGGGCGCGCCCGCGCGCTTGGCGAGGACGAGGTGGATGATATTCTCGGCAAGGTCGTGCTCGCCCGAAGAGATGAAAATC
>DASSIU010000280.1:0-5052 GCA_035691585.1 Sphingomicrobium sp.
ATCTACCTCCACGACACCAATGCGCGCAGCAGGTTCAATAGCGACACGCGCGCGCTCAGCCATGGCTGCGTCCGCACCGAGCACATCATGGACCTAGCCACCGAGCTGCTAGGGGACGACGGCGGCGAATGGACCCCGGACAGGATCCAGGAGGCGCTCGCCAGCAAGAAAACCGTCCAGGCGAATTTCGTGAAGCCGGTACCCGTCTACATCGTCTATTTCAGCTCGGCCGCGCTCAACGATGGCCGGATCGTCGAGTACAAGGACCTCTACGGCCGCGATGCCAAGGCAATGGCCGCGCTCGACATGAAGGATGGCGGAGCTTCGATGGTGCCGCCCAAGCCGAAGCCGGGGGACACGATCGCCGGCCAGGCGCCCAAGGCCAAACCGAGGCCGGCGGGCGAGGTCGCGACCCGCTAGCGAGTCAGTTCGACTGGCCCGACCGGTCGAGGATGATCGGATCGATGAACGCGAGGCCAACGAGGCCGTCTTCGGCCCATTTGACGACCGCCGGCACTAGGATGCCGCCTTCAAAGCGTACGTGAACCTTCGCACCGGGAACGAGCTCGCGGACGTTGTCGGCCATCATCCCGCCTTCCGAGATGTTGTGGATCGCGAACTTGGTCGGTGAGCCGTCGACGAGCAGCTTCAGCTTGCGGCCCTTGGCCGGCATCCTCGGGAATCGGCGCTGGTCGGGAGATGCCGTCGCGTTCCTGGGCCGGGGCGCCGTGGCTGCCTCGACCACCGACGTTTCGGCGAGCGGCACCGCCGTGCCACAAAAGCCGCATTCGGCGCTGACCCGGCCGATATACCATTGCGAGCGGCCGCAGCCGGGGCAGTGGTTGGACTCGTTGGCCCGATAGACGATGTGATGCCCGCGCTTGGCGAGGCCCGCCGCAAAGGACGCCGCAGCCCGTTCAAAGACGAGAACTTCAGCCATCGGTCCGCTACCCCCATATTCCGGGCCAGGAATGACCCGGGCACGAGGGTAAGCCTTGAGGGATTGCCGGATGGTTACCGGCGTATCGAATTAATGGTGGGCGTTCAGGCCAGCTTGTCGGCGTAGATCATCCGGCCGCCGGCGAGACGGCGCATCACTGCGTACTGGCTCTCGCGCGACATGGCGAAACAGCCTTCCGAGCGGCCGAGCATGCCGTGCAGCGGAATCATGTCGTCCTCGGCGTACCAGGCGTTGTGGATCACGATAGCCCGGGCCTCAGCATTGTTGTTGCTCCAGTCGAGCCCCCGGACCCTCAGCGACAGGCCGTATTTGCCGTCATAATAATCGGTCGTCGTGTAGGCGCCGTTGGACGTCGCGTAAGAGCCGAAATCGTTCGAGAAGCGCTCAAGGTAGCCGGAGTGCGCCGGGTCGGAACCGCGGCCGTGGCAGACACGGTGACTCTCGACCTGGCCGCTAGCGAGGTCGACGACATGGAAGCGCGGCTCGCTCGACGGCTTGGAGAAATCGGCGATCCCGATCGTGTCGCGCGCATAGACCTGGTGCTGGTCGAGCGCGGCCTTTGCCCTGGCGAACAGCTGGGGATCGATTCCGACAGGCGCCGACGGAGTCAGCACCTGCGCCTGGGGTTGTGGATTGAGCGCCGCCAGCGGATCGGGGCTCGCCGGAGCGACGAGCGAGGGAATCACGCTCGAGCTGGCGGCGGTGGACAGGATCGCGGCGGTCGCCCCGCAGGCGCCAAGACGCAACATCTCGCGGCGATTCAACGACACTTTTGGATTACCCTCCCGTTTCAAGCCAGAGTGTTTATCATTCAAAGGGTTAACCGCCGATAACCCAATTGTTCAGGTTTCCCGTTCCACCGTGCGAGACCAACGACTCGCCGCACAGCCCACGGCCCTGCAACGGGTTGAAGGGTTCGGACGGCGCTGCTAAGGGCGTCGCGCCGCCGAGGAACTCCTCTGGAGGCCGATAGCTATTGCCAGAAGGGCCAGCAGGCTGGCCGACCAAGGAGTGTGACGGACTTTTATGCAGATCATCGTTCGCGACAATAACGTCGAGCAGGCGCTGCGCGCGCTCAAGAAGAAGCTGCAGCGCGAGGGCGTCTACCGCGAGATGAAGCTGCGCCGCCACTATGAGAAGCCGAGCGAGAAGCGCGCCCGCGAGCGCGCCGCCGCCATCCGCCGCGCCCGCAAGCTCGAGCGCAAGCGCGCCGAGCGCGAAGGCGCCCGCTGAGCCCCAAGACGAAAGCAGTGCCCGCCACTAAAGCCGCCGATCGTCCCGCCCATGCAGGCCGGGGGCTCATGTTGTGGCTCGCGTTCCTGATTCTAATCGCCGCCGGGATCGGTCTCGCGTGGATCGGGGCCGGCTCGCTTCGCCCGATTGTCACTGAGAGCGGGCTCCAATTCCGGACCATCAAGGCCGGCAAAGGCGAACCGATCGCCCGAAACGATGCTGCCCTCCTCGATTATGTCCTGACGACGGACGACGGGAATATCATCGACGGCAGCGAATCCCACGGCGGTGCGCAGCCCTTCACCATGGACCAGGTCTATCCCGGCTTTGCCGAGGCGATGACCAGAATGCAGGAAGGCGGCGAATATCGCTTCTCGATGCCGCAGAAGCTCGCGTTCGGCGCCGGTCCGCCGCCGCCCGGCTTCCCCAAGAACAGCGCGCTGACGTTCGAGGTCAGGGTGCGGAAGATCGCCCGCGGCGGCGCCGCGCTGATGCAGCAGATGCAGGCGCAGCAGCAGCAGCAGAGTCAGCAGGCGCCGGAGCAGGCGCCGGAGCAGCCGTCCCAGCAGTAGCCTCCTCGCCGTCGACGACCTTCGGCGGCTCGCCCTCCCGCTCCGCCTGGCGATGGCTAAGGTCGACCAAGACGACCTTCAGGGTGGCTAGGATCGGGTCGGCGAACAGCACGCCAAGGATCCCGAACAAAGCGGCCATCAGCAGCTGCATGGCGAGCAGCACCGCCGGCGCGAGGTCGACCGTCCGACGCGCGACGTAGGGCAGCACGACGTAGCCCTCGAGGTTATGGACGAAGAAATAGACAATGACCGCCCAGATGCCGTGATCCGCCCCGGCCGAGAACCCAACGGCAATCATCAGGATGCCGCTGATGATCGCGCCGACGTTGGGGATGAACGCCAGCACCCCGGTCAATAGCCCGAGCAGCCCGGCCATCGGGATTCCGCCGATGGCGAGGAGAATCCAGGTGACGAGGCCTTCGAAGGTCATTCCGATCAGCCGGCCAAACAGCAGTCGGCGAAGCGTAAAGCCTGCGTGCTCCGCGATTCGGTAAAAGCCCGAACGAGCGCGCAGCGGCAGCATCCAGGCGATGCCCCGGTCGTAAAGCCGGGGCTCGGATGCGAGAAAGATCCCGATCACGATCATCGCGATCACGCTCGCGACTCCACCCACGACGCTGCCGACTGCGGTGGTCAACCGGCCGACTCCGCCGAGCAGCTGGCTGCCGATGTCCGGCGACTGGCCCTTGGGCATCAGGCCTAGCCTCTCGGTGAAGGCGAGGAGGCGATCGAACTGCGCGGTGACAACCTGTCGCAAGGCTTCGAACTGGGCTCCGACCGTCGTGCCTGCGAACCACACCACCCAGGCGATGAACCCGAAGCCGAACAGCAGCACGAGGCCAAGCCTCCAGCCGCGGCGAATCGGCAGGTAATGGCCGAGCAGCCGAACGCCGCCGTCGAGGAAGACGGCAAATATCGCACCGCCGATGATCAGCAAGATCGGCTGGCCGAGAACGATCACTCCGGCGATCGCCAACGCCATCCCGAACCACACCGCCGCTTTCTGCATTTCGCGGCGGACGAAGGGGTCGCGAAACTCCGCCGGACCGGGCCGCTCTACGTGCGGCTCGACGGTCGGCGGCCTCGCCATCAGTCGTTCCGGAGCGAGCGTCCGGCGCGGCCGTGGCGCAGCGCCTTGATCCAGGTCAGCGGGTTCCACCAGACGGTGTCGCCGTTGAGCGAGAAGGTGATGAACTCGGCGCGACCGCCGATATTCTCCCACGGGACCGGCCCGCCCAAGCCGCCGTTCCACGTCGGGATTCGGCTGTCTGCGGAATCGTCGCGATTATCGCCCATTAGCCAGACATGGTCCGCCGGGATCGTCACCGGTCCGAAATTATCCTCTGGCGAATGGCCGAGCTCCACAGTTTCATAGGTGCGGCCATTGGGCAGGGTTTCGCGCACGACGGGGACCCTGCAGTACATCTTGCCGTCGGGCCCCTGGACGCGGAAGTCGTACAGCGCCGGGTCGGTCGGTGATCCGCACGGCGAGTTGATGTCGATCGGCACCATGTCGGGCGCTTCGGTTACTCGCTTCACGGCAACTCCGTTGATGTACAGCTGTCCTTCCACCATCCGCAGCGTGTCGCCAGGCAGGCCGATCACGCGCTTGATGTAATCCGACCGCTCACCGGGGGGTGTCACGATCACGATGTCGCCGCGCTTGGGTAGCCGGCCGAACAGCCTTCCCTTCATCGGCGGGATGACGTGGAAGCTCGGCGAGACCCACGACCAGCCGTAGGGATATTTGCTCACCACCAGCCGGTCGCCGGTCAACAGCCCAGGCATCATGGATTCCGACGGGATGTAGAATGGCTTGGCGATGAAGCTGTGGAAGGCGAGCACGGCCAGCAGCACCCACAGCAGGCCCTTGATCTCGCGCCACAGGGCCGAGCCCTTGTCTTCCTTCTTCTCGGCGGGGGGAACGGCGGGCGTCTCCGCGTTCGCCTCGGGCGTGGTCTCGGTCAACAATCAGGGCTCCAGCTTGCGGGCGGTCAGGATGACGAAGGCCTGCGCCCAAGGGTGATCATCGGTCATCGTCAGGTGAATGTCGATTGCGTGGCCTTCCGGCGCAAGGGCGTCAAGCCGGGCCTTCGCGCCACCGTCCAGCTCTAGTGTCGGCGCGCCGGACGCAAGGTTCACGACGCCAATGTCCTTCATGTGGACCCCGCGCTTGAACCCCGTGCCGACGGCCTTGGAAAAGGCTTCCTTGGCGGCGAAGCGCTTGGCAAGGGTGCCGGCGGTGGTGTGCGGTCGCGAGGCGGCCTTCTTGCGCTCGATGTCGGT
>DASSIU010000281.1:0-3063 GCA_035691585.1 Sphingomicrobium sp.
GGCCGGGACAGCGCTGCGTGAAGCAGCTGCGCCGCCTGTGGTTTCACGAACAGGCGAGATTCGAAGTCCACGCCGGGCGAGAGGTCATGATAGGCGTGGGTCGGACGGGCGAAGCAATAGATGCAGCCATGCTCGCAGCCACGATAGGCGTTGATCGAGCGATCGAAACCGATGTCGGGAGAGCTGTTGCGAGTGAGGATCGACTTTGGATGTTCGATGGTGACGGTCGTTCGACGTCTGGATACGCCGTCGAGGGCCTCGACCTGGTCGAGCCATTCGCCCTCAACCAGCCGTTCCTGGAGGTTAAAGCGGGTAGGAGTGGAATTGCGGGTCGCCCCGCGTCCCTCGTTCGACTCGACCGGCATGTCGAGATTCTAGCCCATACTAAGAACAAAACAAGAACTAACGCGGACTTAACCCATGTTGGCAAGTGAATTCGTCCCGACGAAGCACGCTTTTTCGGTCCGAAGCGCCCAGGCCGAACCTTATTGCTGTTTGGATTTCCATCGAGTCGCAGAATGTTAGACGCGCCGGCCCTAACGAACGGCAGTGGCGGCGAAGCCACAATGATCATTGTTCTTGTCGGGTCACCGACACAGTAGGCGCAACCTCAACGCCTCCAATGGGTTGCGCGGACATTCTTACCAGCGAAGGAAGGACTAAGCATGCGCAAACTCCTGCTTGCGTCGGCAGCGACGCTTGCGATCGCCACTCCGGCCGCCGCGCGCGACGGATCGGGCTACATCGGCATCGAGGGCGGCATTCTGTTCCCGCAGAGCCAGAGCGGCGTGTTCACCGGGACATTCACGCAGAGCGCTCAGTCGCCCGCTGCCGGAACCGCGGCGCCGGCGCCCGGGACTGGCCTGGTCGGTACTCTTCCCACAGCTCTCACCACGCTCCCCGCGACGGTCACCGGCGGCGCACACGTGAAATGGAAACAGGGCTATGACGTCGATCTGATCGGCGGGTACGACTTCGGAATGTTCCGGGTCGAAGGGGAGCTCGGCTACAAACGGTCGAAGATCAAACGGTTCACTCAGGATACGACATTCGGCACGGCCATTGCCGCGGGACTGAACCCGACCGGTGCAACGGGCACGACCTTCGTATTTCCAACCGTGAACACGACGACATTCAATCTCAACAATCATACCAGCGTCATGTCGGGAATGCTTAACGGCCTGCTCGACCTCGGTAGCGACAACAGCATCAACTTCTCCGTCGGCGGCGGCGTCGGCTACGCTCGACTGAAAGAATTCGGCGGCAGTCACAGCGGCTTTGCCTGGCAGCTGCTCGCCGAGGCGCGCTATCCGGTCACTCCGAACTTCGATATCGGCCTGAAATACCGCTATTTCCGGACGGGGCGGCATACCTTCACGCCCAATGGAACGACGTTCACAAGCTCGACTCTAACCGCTGCCGTGGCGAACGTTCCGCCTCCGGGTGGAACTGCGTCCGGCTCAACGAACGTGACGTTCACGCGCACGGCGGCCGTGACAGGAGCGTTCGACGATCACTTCGCGTCGCACAGCCTGCTGTTGAGTCTCATCTACAACTTCGGCGCGGAAGCGGCGCCACCGCCTCCGCCACCACCGCCACCGCCACCGCCGCCTCCGGCAGCGCCGGCAACGCAGACCTGCCCGGACGGCAGCGTCATCCCGGCGACGTCGACTTGCCCGGCACCGCCGCCGCCGCCGCCGCCGCCTCCACCGCCGGCGCAGCGCGGAGAACGCGGGAGCTGATTGAAGGCTGAGTCCACTCGATGACTTCCCGGATTGAAACCCGGGAAGTCGTCCGAGATCAGCGCGCCATTGCCGTAAGGTTGGTGGGGAAGCTCGGCCAGCGGTGCTGCGCCATGGCCTTCAGAGTCACGGTCGGCTCGTTGTTGAGGCCCTGATAGACCCACATGTTCCGCATGACGGCGGGCACATAATAGCGGGTCTCCCAGTACGGCAGCGATTCGATCCACAGCAAAGGATCGCCCTTGTCGTTGATTCCGGCCCATTTCGCGACCGGAAGCGGGCCGGCGTTGTAGGAGGCGATTATCCGCGGCAACTGGCCAGCGGTTCCCGGCGAGCTGCGCATCGTCTCGATGAAGCTTTGGCCGAACTCGAGATTGTACTTGGGGTCCGTCAGGCTGGCGCGCGTGTAGCTGAGGCCTCGGCTGTTCGCCATTTGCTGCGCCGTGATCGGCAGGACTTGCATCAAGCCGACCGCGCCCGCGGTGCTGACGGCGCTTCGGCGGAAAGCGGACTCCTGGACGATGTGGCCGAAGGCTAGCGCCGGATCCACTCTCCAGCCGTTGATCGGACGCCAACCGGGGTTTGGATAGCGGTCGTCCGAATCGGAACGCGCTCCCCACTGACCGTGATTGGCGAGCCAGAGCTGCGCCGCCGGTAGATCGAGCCGCTCCGCGACCCTGATCAGCGCGTGATGCTCGGACGCGGCACCGATCAACGCCTGGTGACGAAGCATTTCCTCGGCGCGCGCCGGTTCTCCGATTTTCGCCAATTCCACGGCGCGCTGGACATTGAGCAGCTTGTCGACCGGCGGATCGCTGCCGACGAAGGGATCCTGCGCAAGCTTGGTCGACATGCCGAGGGTTTCGCGGGCAAGCAGCCCGTAGAAGCTTTCCGTCGCTTCGTCGGTCGAGGCCGCCGCCTTCAGCAGTCCTTCGACCGATCGGGGGCGCCCCGCGGCCTGTTCGGCACGCGCCGCCCAATAATAGCCACCGGCGCGAAGCTCGCGTTGCTGGGCAAGCTGCGCTACCTGCTGGAACGCAATCGACGCGGCGTTCCAGTCGCCCAGTCGCCACGAGGCGAGACCCGAGATCCACGCCGCCTGGCTGGCCCATTCGCCAGTTGCGCCCTGCCGCCATGTATCGGCCACGCGGCGGGCATCGAGGTCGAGGCCGAGCACGTAGTAAGAGAAAGCGACGCGCTGTCCGGCTTCTGCTCGGGCTTCGACCGACAGCTGCGGACCGTAGAGCAGGAGCTGCGCTTCGGCGCCGGACGCATTGTCGGTCTTGATCAGTGGATCGAGAAGGGTTCGCAGCTGATCGGC
>DASSIU010000282.1:0-7519 GCA_035691585.1 Sphingomicrobium sp.
TTCTCCTTGGCGATCCAACGATTGCGCGGCGGCCCGGTTGCCGCGGGTTGCCGATCGTTCGATCCTTGCTATACGCGCCGCTTCTCGGGCCGCGCGCGCGTGGCGGAACTGGTAGACGCGCTGGATTTAGGTTCCAGTATCGCAAGATGTGGGGGTTCGAGTCCCTCCGCGCGCACCATCCGCCTGGCAGCGATTGGCCTTTAAGTTTCAACGGGACCCTAGCAACGTGACCATCAAGACTGTCGAGACCGAGAACGAGGGCCTGAAGCGCGCCTTCATGCTGACCATCCCCGCCAAGGACATCGAGGCGCGCGTGGAGCAGGAAGTGAAGCGCATCGCCCCGCAGGTGCGCATGCCCGGATTCCGCCCAGGCAAGGTGCCGCCGAACCTCATCCGCAAGATGCACGGCGACAGCCTTCAGGGCGAGGCGCTTCAGGCGACGGTCCAGGAGGGCGTGCAGCAGCTGCTGACCGAGCAGAAGATCCGTCCGGCGCTGCAGCCCCAGGTCGAGCTTAACGAGGGATATGCGCCCGGCAAGGATGCCGAAGTCAAGGTCAGCGTCGAGGCGCTGCCCGATGTTCCGAAGCCGTCGATCGACAATATCGAGCTCGACCGGCTGACGGTCGAACCCGACGAGAAGGCGGTCGACGAGCAGATCCAGCAGCTCGCCACCCAGAGCAAGCGCTGGGAGGACGCGCCGAAGAAGCATTCGGCCGAGACTGGCGACCTGGTCGTCATCGACTTCGAGGGCGAGGTCGCGGGCAAGCCGTTCGAGGGCGGGAAAGGCGAGGACATGTCGGTCGAGCTCGGCACGGGCCGGCTGATCCCGGGCTTCGAGGACCAGCTCGTCGGCGCCAAGCCGGGGGACAAGCGCGAGGTCAAGGTGACCTTCCCGAACGATTATCCGGTCGAGAATCTGAAGGGCAAGGATGCGATCTTCGCCGTCACCGTGAAGGGCGTGAAGACCGCCGGCGAAACCAAAGTCGACGAGGAGTTCGCCAAGACGCTGGGGCTCGAGAGCCTCGACAAGCTCAAGGGCATCATCCGCGACCAGCAGGCGCAGGAGCTGAACGGCCTCACGCGCACCCACATGAAGCGGCAGCTGTTGGACGAACTCGCGGCGCGCCACGACTTCGAGGTGCCGCAGACGATGGTCGACGCCGAGTATGAGAACATCCTCGCGCAGCTCAAGCACGAGGCGAGCCACGAGGCCGATCCGGAGGCGGCGCTGAAGGAAATCGAGCAGGATTCCGGCGACTACCGGCGGATCGCCGAGCGACGGGTCCGGCTTGGGCTGCTGCTGTCGGAAATCGGTGCTGCCAACGGCGTCGACGTGACCGAGCAGGAGATGAACCGGCTGATCATGCAGGCCGCTTCGCAGTACCAAACCAAGGACCGCGAGAACTTCATCCGCTACATCCAGCAGGAGCCGATGGCCGCCGCGCAGCTTCGCGCTCCGCTGTACGAGGACAAGGTGGTCGATTTCCTGTTCGCCCGCGCCAAGATCAGCGATCGCAAGGCGACGCGCGCGGAACTGGAGGCTGACCTTGAGTCGGAGGAAGGCCATGTTCACGGCCCCGGCTGCGGGCACGACCACGGCCACGATCACGGGGCGAAGCCGAAGGCGAAGAAGGCAGCCGCCAAGGGCAGGGCCAAGGCCAAGGCCCCGAAGGATGAGGACAAGCTCGTCGCCGAAGCGCCGGCCAAGGGTCCGGTCGAGAAGGCCTCGTCCAAGCCTGTCCCGAGCAAAGCCGAGGGGCCGAAGCCGGCGAAGCCGTTGAAGGACGAGCCGGGCAAGAAGGCGGCTCAGCCCAAGGCGGAAGCAAAGCCTGCCGCGAAGAAGACGCCAGCGAAAAAGCCGGTCAAGAAGGGTTGAACGAGCGGCAGATCGTCTGCGAGGACCTGAACCTCGCGATCGATGACCTGAAGCGCGACGGCTTTCGCCTCGACCTTATCTATCCCGCGGACGATCCCCAATCGGCGGTCATGAGCCGCGCGGACGAGAGGGTGCGCCTGGCAATGGCCGGCGCGGTGGCGCTTCCCGACGGCCTGCCCGAGTTCCGGCCTGAATTCGTCCTGGCGCGTGCCGATGCAACGGCGGCCGCCGGACGCGCGGGAATGCTGTACCGCGACCTCATTCCGAGCCGGCTCGGAGGCCGCTACATCGCCTCGCACATCAGCATTCCTGAAGGCGGGCCTGTGTCCGACTGGGTCCACTACCATCGCGTCGCGCTGCAGATCATCTTCGTGCGCGCCGGCTGGGTCCGGGTCGTCTACGAAGGGCAGGGCGAGCCCTTCGTGATGGAGGCTGGCGACATGGTGCTCCAGCCTCCGGAGATTCGCCATCGCGTGCTCGAAAGCTCATCGGGGGTCGAGGTCGTGGAGGTCACCGCCCCCGCGGTGCACGCGACCTTAGCCGATCACGAGCTGTCTCTGCCGAACCGCGAAGCCTCCGATGGCCTCTATTCGGGGCAACGCTTCCTCCGCCACATAGCCGCCGAGACGCCGTGGACGGCGCTCGGCGAGGTCGAGGCGCAGGGTACCGGGCTCGGAGCCGCCACCGGCGGTCTGGCGGAGGCTCGGACGATTCGTCCTCTTGTCCCGGCGACCGAGTTTGCGCCGCAGGAGGGCGAGCTGGTGTTCGGCTTCGTCCTCGACGGCTCTGCTCGGCTCGAGCGCGATGGCAGCTTTCCGCTCGGCTCCGCCGATTCCTTTGTGATCCCGCCCGGGGAGGGCTGGCGGCTGACCGCGATGAGCCCGGATTTCCGATTGCTGCACGTCACCACGGGACGGCTGAACTAAACAACAAACATCCGTTCGTCCCGAGCTTGTCGAGGGGCCGCATTTCTTTCTAAACGTGAGTTGGAAGAACGGGCCTTCGACAAGCTCAGGCCGAACGGGGGTTTTGTGGCAACGTCTGGAACGCCGAAAATCGCCGTGCTGCTCCCGTGTTACAACGAGGAAGCGGCAATCGGCGCGACGATCCAGGGCTTCAGGGCGGCGCTGCCGGGCGCGACCATCTATGTTTATGACAACAACAGCCGCGACCGCACGGCCGAGGTCGCCGCCCATGCCGGAGCGCTCGTCCGCTGCGAGCGTCAGCAGGGCAAGGGCAACGTCGTGATGCGGATGTTCGCCGACGTCGAGGCCGACGTTTACGTGATGGCGGACGGCGACCTGACTTACGACGCGCAATCCGCTCCTGCGATGGTCGACCTGCTGCTCGCCGAACAGCTCGACATGGTGGTCGGCACCCGGCGGCATACCGAGAAGGACGCATATCGCGGCGGTCACATCCTCGGGAACAAGTTGTTCACCAGCCTGCTCGCCAGCCTGTTCGGGCGCAGCTTCAGCGACATCTTCTCAGGCTATCGGGTCTTCTCACGCCGCTTCGTGAAGAGCTTCCCGGTGATTTCGTCGGGATTCGAGATCGAGACCGAGATCAGCGTCCATGCGCTCGAGCTGAAAATGCCGGTGGGCGAGGTGGAGACCAACTATGCTGCCCGGCCACAGGGCTCCCAGTCGAAACTGTCGACCTATTCCGACGGATGGCGGATCCTGAGGACCATCCTCACTTTGTACCGGGTCGAACGGCCCGCGTTGTTCTACGGGGTGATTGCCGCACTGCTGATCGCGCTTGCCGTCGTGCTCGCGATCCCGTTGGCGGTGACCTACCTGCAGACGGGTCTTGTCCCCCGCTTTCCGACGGCGATCCTCGTCACCGGAATGGTGATCATCGCGGTCCTCTGCTTTTTCGCCGGATCCATCCTCGACACGGTGACGAGGGGACGGCGCGAACTGCGGCGGCTACATTATCTTTCGTTAGAGGCGCCGCAGTAACTGTCATCGGATTGCATCAGCAACTGACAATATTGTCGTAAGAACGACACGAAGCTTCCGCCGATTCCTTACCTCGGTTAGTTTCGCCGCTGTGACAAAGCGCCGCCACAACGGCGGGCCAAGCACGGGGGAATACATGACACGGACTGATTTGATGCTGCGCGCCGGCGTGGCTGTCGTTGCCCTGACCGCCGGAAGCGGCGCAGCCTGGGCGCAAAGCACGCTTCCCCCGCCAGACGTCGTGACCGGGCAAGCGCCCCCGGCGAATGCGTCGGCGCCGACACCGCAGGGCGAAATCGTCATCACCGGCTCGCGCATCCGCCGCAATCCGCTCGACCTCGACGCGCCACGCGTGTTCGTCGATCAGGCCGACATCCAGAAGACGGGGCTCAGCGCGATCAACGACGTGCTGCAGCGGCTGCCGAGCGCGGGCGGCGGTTTCAACAGCCGCATGAACAATTCGGGCAACCTCGGCAATCCGCCGAACGGCGCTGGCGTCGGCGCCGGTTCGGCCTCAGTCGACTTGCGTTATCTTACGCCGGTTCGGACTCTGGTGCTTGTCGATGGTCTGCGTTTCGTCAACGGCACGTCGGCGAGTGGCGTCCCCGGCACGGTCGACCTCAACGCCATTCCCGACAGCATGATCGAGCGCGTGGAAGTGCTGCAGGACGGCGCCTCCACCATTTATGGTTCGGACGCGATCGCGGGGGTCGTGAACATCATTACGAAGAGCAGCCAGAAGGGGTTCGCGGCTTCGGCGCAAGTCGGCAGCTACCTCGACCATGATGATGGCTGGACCCAGAATTACCAGGTGAGTTGGGGTAACGGCACCGGTCCGACGCAAATCGTCATTGGTGGCGATTACGTCCAGGCGGACGGAGTCTCGTCGGGCGCCCGGGCAATCTCGAGGTTCGGCAATGCTCCTTATTCGACGACGTGCGCCACGGGCGGTTGTTCGAGCTTCCCGCTGACCGGCCGCTTCGCCGGTACGATCTTCGGGACCTCGCCGTCGCCCGACGGCACATGGACGCTCGCGCACGCGATTACGACGCAGCCGAGCTTCCCGACCGATTTCCGCGGTTTCACGAATGCCGATCGGTTCAACTTCGCGCCATTCAACTTTATCGAAATCCCGCTGAAGCGGTACGGCGCCTTCGCCAACATCACGCAGGAGATCGGCTCCGACACGCACCTCAAGATAATGGGCGTTTGGAATAGGCGAGACTCGATCAACCAGGCGGCACCGATCCCGCTCGGAGTCGGGCCCGACGTGGGGAACGGCAATCTGCTCGACCATGTCACGATCTCCGGAAGCAATCCGTTCAATCCGTTTGGGGTCGACCTGATTCCGGAGGATGGAAGCCCGGGCGGCAACTACAGCCAGATCAAGCGCCGCGTGATCGAGGCGGGACCGCGCCACTTCGAACAAAAGGTCAACACCTATTACGCGACCGCCACGCTCGACGGGCGCCTCGGTGGTGAATGGTACTGGGACGTCGACGGCATCTGGGGCCTCAACAAGGCCAACCAGACCATGCACGGCAACATCAATGCCCTCCACGTCCAGCAGGCCCTTGGCCCGCTCGCCGGCTGCGTCGGCAAGCCAGGGCTTGACGGCATCGGCACCTGCGTGCCGCTCGACATCTTCGGCACGCCCGGCGCGATCACTCCGGCGATGCTCGACTTCATCGGCTTCACCCAGCACGACAAGAGTCAGAACAAGATCTGGGGCGGATCGGGCAATATCACCGGCAAATGGTTCGATGTCGGCGGCGGACCGCTCGGCGTTGCGACCGGCGTCGAATACCGCCGGCTGACGGGCAGTTTCACCCCCGATCCGGTGGTGCAGGCGGGCCACAGCTCCGACATTCCTGCGGTCGCGGCCAGCGGCGGCTACAAGGTCGCAGAGGTTTACGGTGAAGTTGACGCGCCCTTCTTCAAGGGTGTGCCTGGCGCCGATCTGTTGGAACTCGACGTGTCCGGCCGCTTTTCTCATTATAAGACGGACCCGATCACAACGACGGACCCGGTCTCGGGGCTTGCCGTTACGACTCCGGGCCAAAAGTTCCAGCACACCACCTTCAAGGCGGCGTTGAACTGGAAGCCAGTCCCGGCGGTGAGGTTCCGTGCATCGTGGGCCGAGGGCTTCCGCGCCCCGACCATCGGCGAATTGGCCGGCGGTCCGTCGCGCTTCGACTCCGCGATCGACGATCCCTGCTCGATCTTCAGCGCGCAGGCAAAGAACTTCAACACCGATGCCACGACGCGGGCGAACTGCATTGCGCAGGGAGCTCCGAACGGCGCTCAGACGCAGGCGAGAGACCAGTTGTCGGTCATCACCGCCGGCAACCCACGCCTGAAGCCGGAGACCTCGACAAGCTGGGTGGTCGGAGGTGTGATCAACCCCATCCGCGGGTTCACGGCGGAACTGAACTGGTACAATATCAAGATCAAGGGTGCCATCCAGGCAATTCCCGCGACGACGACCTTGTACCGCTGCGTATACAACAACGATCCGCTGTCCTGCAGCAGCGTGTCGCGTTCGCCGGCCTCGGGTAATGTCACACGGATCAACGCGATCCTGCAGAACATCGCCGCGATCCAGACCGACGGTATCGACGTCAATCTTGCCTACCGGAGACCGCTCGCGGGGGCCGGCACGATTGGCCTGACCTGGAACAACACCTTCCTGCAGAAGTTCGACGTGACCACGCCGACGGCGACCGGTACGCAGATCGAGCATCGTGCCGGCCAGGAGACGGACAGCCCCAGCCAGGGTTATCCGCGGTGGAAGTCGATCGGCTCGATCGACTGGGACGGCTTCGGGTTCGGGGCGACGCTGACCGGCCGCTACATTTCGCGGATAAAGGAGTTGCAGAACAACGAGAGCCCGCTGAAGGCGACCTTCTACACCGACGCTCAGCTGCGCTGGACTCCGAAGTTCAACTTCATCCTGCACGATGTCGAGTTCGCGGTCGGCGCCAACAACGTGTTCAACGTCAGCACACCGGGTTGCGTCGCCTGCGATACGAACTTCATGGATCCGACGACCTACGACACCCCGGGCCGCTTCTATTACGCGCGTCTCAGCGTGAAGCTGGGCGGCGGGGAACGTCCGGCTGCGCCGGTCTATGCGCCGCCGCCGCCGCCTCCGCCTCCGCCGGCAGTTGAGGCTGCGCCGCCGCCGCCGCCGCCACCGGCCCCGCCGCCGCCGCCCGCGGCAACGCCGGAGCGCGGCAACTAAAGGCTGCGCAAAGCATAAGGTGCTAATCCTCGGGGAACGAGGAGGGTTGGGGCGGTCCGAGGGCAACCGGGCCGCCCCTTCCTTTTGTCGGCGCGCTTGAACCTTCGCGGTTTCACGCCGATGTAAGCCGACACCACAAAAGAGGATTCCCTTTCCCGTGATCGATCACCAGGACATCATCTCGCAGCTCGTCCCCATCGTCATCGAGCAATCCAACCGGGGCGAGCGCAGCTTCGACATCTATTCCCGGCTGCTGCGCGAGCGGATCGTGTTCATCACCGGAGCGATCGAGGACCACATGGCCTCGCTCATCACCGCCCAGCTGCTCTTCCTCGAGTCCGAGAACCCGAAGAAGGACATCTTCATGTACATCAACTCGCCCGGCGGGGTGGTGACCGCCGGCCTCGCGATCCACGACACGATGCAATACATCCG
>DASSIU010000283.1:0-2442 GCA_035691585.1 Sphingomicrobium sp.
GACGCGACCGTCGAGACGGCGGACCAGTACCGGGTCGAGCCCGGTATAGCTGGCGACGCGCGCCGAGAGGCGATCGGTCGCGGCCTTGTCGGAGGTCCCTTTCAGGAAATCCGTGACGAAGTCGGTGCGCACATAGTTCTCGACGTCACTCATCGTCGTGGGATTGAGCGGACGTCCCTGCCGCTCATAGTTGCCGGCGGTCATCGACGGCAGGTTTATCATCCACGGCAGGGGCGAGAGGTTGGTCTCATTGCCGATCGCCGGAGGGTCGAGATAGGGTGAGACCATCACCAGCCCGGAAACCCCGACTCCCATCTGGCTTTGCAGATAATAGGCGAGGCGGGGGACCCGGTAGCCGCCATAACTCTCGCCGACGAGATACTTCCGGCTGGTCATCCGGCCGTTCTTGGTCAGCCAGTCGTAAACGACGCGGCTCAGATATTCGATGTCGGGCTTGGAGCCGTAAAAGTCCTTCTTGGTCTCATCCGCATCGACCATGCTGCGGGAGAAGCCGGTGCCGATTGGGTCGATGAAGACGAGGTCGGTGAAATCGAGCCATGTCGCAGGATTGTCGCGCAGGACCGCGGAGTCCGACGGGCTGTCGCCCTGCGCGCCGAACAAGACGTGCTTGGGGCCGATCGCGCCCATGTTGAGGAAGACCGAGGCCGCGCCCGGGCCGCCATTAAAAGCGAAGGTGACGGGGCGGGCGGTCGGCGGGCCAGGGACCGTGTAAGCGGTATAGACGACCTGGCCCGTCACGTTTCCCTTGGCATCTCGGATGTCGATGTGTCCGACCGTCGCATTGTAGCGCAGCACTCGGCCACCGATCTGGATTTGCTGAGCGACCGTCTTGTCGGGCGACATCGGCGGCAGCTGGATGTCGTTCTTGGCGTCCTTGGCGGGTGCATCGTCGGCAAGCGCGGGCGCCGCGAGAAGCACGGAAGCGGCAATTGAGAGCGAGGCAATAAGACGGCGCATCGTTGGTTCCGGACAATCTGGGATGAAGCCTTGTCTTAACGGCCGTGGAGCGCTCGACAAGCGCAACGTTCCACCGTTTGCAGACGGTGCGGCGGACTTGGTCGAAGCGTCCCCTGCGCTTGCTTTTCTGAGGCTCCAGTGTGACCGTCGACCCATCGGGGGGACAGTGGCTGACGAGCGAAGCGATCGACCGCGACTGACCCGCGCTCAGATCGCGTCGGTGACCGCGGGCAACGCGCTCGAATTCTACGATTTCGTCACTTACGCATTCTTCGCGACGCAGATTGGCCACGCGCTCTTTCCCGGCAATGCCTCGAGCAAGCTGCTGCTGTCGCTCGCGACCTTCGGCGTCGGGTTCCTGACGCGGCCGCTCGGTGGGATCATCATCGGTCGGATGGCTGATCGGCGCGGCCGGAAGCCCGCGATGATCTTGTCCTTCACGATTATGGGCGTGGCGATGACCGGGCTTGCCCTCACTCCCTCCTATGCAGTCGCAGGGATGCTCGCGCCGCTGCTCGCTTTGGTCTTCCGGCTACTCCAGGGATTTGCCCTGGGCGGAGAGGTTGGTCCCAACATCGCCTATCTCATGGAAGCCGCCCCGCCGGGCCGCCGTGGACTCTACATATCGCTGAACTTCGCGTCCGCCGACTTAGCGGTGCTTGTCGCCGGGCTAGTCGGCTTCGCGCTATCGTCGGTGCTGCCCGCCAGCGACCTCGAGAGCTGGGGCTGGAGGGTCGCCTTTCTATTCGGAGCAAGCATCGTTCCGCTGGGCGTTCGGCTGCGCCGCACCCTGACCGAGACGTTGGCGGAGCATGACGACGTGGCACCGGGCACCGGAAAGCCGCTGCTCCTCCTTGCCGGAGCGGGGCTTTTCATCATCGCCGGGGCGACGATCAGCAATTACACGCTCGATTATCTGACGACCTACGCCCAGGCGACGCTGCACATGCCGGTGCCGACCGCATTCGCCGCAACAGTGGTGCTCGGATCAATCGGTGTGGTCGGCGATCTTGCCGGCGGATTGCTGTCCGATCGGTTCGGACCCAAGCGGGTGCTGATTCTGCCGTGGATGGTCCTGATCGCTTCGGCGATCCCCGTATTCCATGTCCTCAACCAGCTTCGCACGGCATCGGCATTGCTCGTTTCAACCGCGGTCCTGACGGTGTTCCACATCATGGGCTCGTCGCCCGCGACGATCCATTTCGGCCAGTCGCTTCCCCGCCGTGCTCGGGCAGGCACGATCGGTATCGTCTATGCGCTCGCGATCGCGATCTTCGGGGGCACCACGCAGCTGGCCGAGACGCTGCTGATTCGTTGGACCGGCAATCCGACTGCGCCCGGTTGGTACATGATGGGCGCGGTGACTGTCGCGCTCACGGGAGCGCTCTTCATTCCGGAGCGTCGTCGGAGCGCTTAATCGAACAGCGTCGCGAAGCGCCGCTTCTCGCGGTTGCGCCAGGCGCC
>DASSIU010000284.1:0-2271 GCA_035691585.1 Sphingomicrobium sp.
CGGTGGACCGAGCAGCGAATCTCCGAGCGCGTTCAGCACGAGCGACAGCGTACTCTCGGCGACGTGATGCTCCTCATGGCCGACACTGAGCTGGGCGACCAGCCCCTGGATCGAGTCGAGGATCGGGTTCAGCGCATCGCGGTTGCCAGTGAGGATCATCCACGCGGCCAGCGCTCCGGCGCCCTCCTTGCCGAACGCGTCGAAGCATTGGTCGACGATCACCCGGGCGTCAGTCTCGCCGGCGCGGGCGCGTTCCACTGCCTCCGCGATGCTGCCGTTGACCGAATCGGCGATTGATTTGGCAAGCTCACCCTGCAGGCCCGCCGCAGAGCCGAAATGATGGAGAAGGTTAGCATGTGTCCGGCCGATCTTCGCCGCTACTGCCTTCAGGGTCACGGCTTGCGGGCCTTCCTTGATCAGCAGCTCGCGCGCGGCTGCGAGCGCGGCGGAGCGGCTTTCTTCCGGGGTCAGGCGGGTTCGTCTTATTGACACGTGTGTAAGTTAGTCTATCCTGGCGCAATGACTGCGACCACGCTCCCGACCCCGGCGGACCTCAGCATCACGCCGCGCGACCGCCGCTTCGGCCGCGAGACGGCCACGCCACGGTTGTGGCACGCCGCACGCGTTGAGGCGACTGCTATTTACAACGCGTTATCCAGCACCTTTCCAATCGGCGAAGCCTATTTCGTCGAAAGCGTCCGGGCCTTTCGCGAAGGCGCGCCGCCCAAGCTTGCCGAAGAGATCAAGGCATTCACCACTCAGGAGGCGATCCACAGCCGCGAGCATGACGCGTTCAACAAGCGCGCGAGCGAGGCCGGGTACGATCTGTCGAAGCTGGAGGCGCGGGTCGAGGAACGGCTGGCGATAACCCGCTCGCGGCCGCCGATCGTCAATGTCGCCGCGACCATGGCGCTCGAACATTTCACGGCGATCCTGGCCCACGAGCTGCTGAAGAACCCCAGTCACCTCGACGGCGCCGAACCCGAAGCGGCGGACCTGTGGCGGTGGCATTCGGTCGAGGAGATCGAACACAAGGGTGTCGCCTACGACACTTGGCTGCATGCGACCCGCGGGTGGCCGAGATTCAAGCGCTGGAAGGTCAAGGCCAGGGTGATGCTGCTCGTTACGCGCAACTTCGTCGTCGACCGGACGGCGGGTTCGCTCGAGCTGATGCGTCAGGATGGCGTGACCGGCCTGAGAGCCTGGGCGTTGCTGCTGTGGTATTTGTGGGTGCGGCCCGGCATGTTCCGCAAGATTGCCGGGGCCTGGTCCAAGTTCTTCCTGCCGGGATTCCATCCGTGGAACGAGGACGACCGATACTTGCTGCGCGCGTACGAAGCGAGCGTCGCCGACGCGCCGCAGTCCAAGAAGAAGGTAAGACGCGCGGTTTGACTTCCATGCTCCTCCCGATCGCTTGGCGATAAGGAGGAGCAAGATTAAGCCGCCAGCGCTTCGTCCTCCTCATCCTCGCCGAACCGCTCGCGCTTGAGTTCGAGCCGCATCAGTCGTGCCGGCACCTCTTCGCCCCGGGCGCAGCTCATCCGCGGGGCGACGATGCCCAGCGGCTCGAAGCCGAGCTTCTCGAGCACCCGCGCCGAGGCCGGATTGTCGACGAAATGGGATCCTTCGAGGCTTGCAAAGCCGAGCGTCCGGGCGATGTCGACCAGCGCGGTGCAGGCCTCGGTCGCGTAACCGCGACCCCAGAAGCGCCGGGCGATCCAATAGCCCATCTCGACCGAGCCGGAGGGGCGCCGACCGAGGCCGCACGCGCCGGCCAACTGTGGCGCGCCCGGGCCGCGTTCGAAGATCAGCAGTGAAGGCAGGACCGGATCGCGCGGGCTCGCGAGGAATGCTTCGGCGTCGCGGACCGAATAGGGCCACGGCACCACCGCCAGGTTCATGACGATCGCCTTGTCGGCAATCGCATTGGCAAGCGCCGGCGCATCTTCCGGGAAGCCGGGCCGTAGCAGCAGTCTTGGCGTCCTCGCGAACATCGATCTTCTCCTCGCCAGCCGCCTGGCAGCGGCGGGTGACAATTTCGGGAGAAGAATTGGGCCCTTCAGAAACAAAAGAAGGGAGGAGAGGGGGCTTCCCTCTTCTCCCTTTTGGTCTCGATCTTCTGGATCTCGTCCGGGCCGCCCCCTTGTGGAAGCGATCCCGTTCTGACCGCTCCTATGAACTCGTTCCGCTAATCGGCATGACATGCACATATTTGCGGCCGAGCTTGCCGTCGCGAAACGCGACGCAGCCGTCGGTCAATGCAAAGAGCGT
>DASSIU010000285.1:0-3339 GCA_035691585.1 Sphingomicrobium sp.
GGCCGCTCCTCCAAGGTCGCGATGTTGCAGTCGACGAGCAGCCGGTCCCACATGTTCATCGCCTTAGGCGAGCGCTGCTGTTACGGTCAAAAGGTGAGCGCCTGGCCGAACCTTTCCGATCTGATTGTCGACGCTCAAACGCCGGCCCCCGTCGGACTGCTTGGCGCGCCGCTTGCCGTCGGATCGGTCACGCCCGGTCATTGCGACGAAGCACCTGGGTTGCTTAGGCAAACGCTGCGCCGAATCGGGCGCTACGACGTCGAGACTCGACGCGAGCTGTCCACGCCTGTAGCCGACCGCGGAGACGTAGAAGTCGCGGGCCTATCGATCGAGCAGGCGACCGGCCCAATCCAGCAGGCGGTGCGCGCCGCATCAACCGTGCACCGCCTGACGCTCCTCGTCGGCGGTAACAATGCAGTGACACGCCCCGGTGTCCTCGGGCTCGGGCTGTCGCTCGAGAAGGTCGGGCTGATCACGCTCGATGCCCATTTCGACATGCGCGACACCGATGAGGGTCTCAGCAACGGCAACCCGGTGCGGGCGCTGCTCGACGATGGCCTTCCGGGAACCAATATTGCGCAGATTGGCCTCGCCACCTTCGCCAACAGCCGCAAGATGCACGAGGATGCGCTCGCCGCCGGCAATCTCGTCGTGACGATGGGTGAGGTGCGGCGCATCGGGATCGCGGAGGCGGTCGGCCGAGCGCTCGATCATGTGAGCAAGTGCGAAGCGATTTTCGTCGATTGCGATATCGACGTGATCGACCGCTCGCAAATGCCAGGGGCTCCGGGCGCTCGTCCGGGCGGTATGCCGGTGCAGGATTTCTTCACCGCCGTGAGACGTCTGGCGGCCCACCCACGGGTGCGCCTGATCGACCTCACCGAGTGGGACCCGCCGCTCGACCCGACAGATCTCAGCGCTTTGACCGCCGCGCGCTGGGTGGCCGAGTGCCTTTCCGGCTTTGAGATGCGCTGATCCGCTGCGGCGGATCGGGCACGACCACGACCTCCTTGTGACCGACGCGCCGCACGCACGACCAGGGAATTCGGCGCCCATGCTTTCGCGCCGTCAGCCGTTCGATCAAACTGCCAGGGCCACAGGTCAGGGCAACGACCTTGCCATTCTCGACATGCAACTCGTGGACTCGGCCGAGCGTCTCGCCGTCCAGCGTCCTTACCTTGGCGTCCTGAAGCGAGCTCAGCCGGATCACAATGCTCCCCCCTTTGGAATCCATCCGGTGACCTTGTCCTCCACCTCGTGCAGGCCGAACTTCTCTGCCCTTGCCTTGAGCTTCACGACGGGGCCGATCTCGGCGATCTGGTCGGCGGGCACGCGCGCCATCCGATCGCCCGCGATCTTGCGAACGAGCCAGAACAACCACCTCGGCATACGTCCTTCGTAGGCGCCGGGGCCGACGAGCAATGCGGCCACTCGCAGGGTATCTCCCGCGGAGCCGCTGAGCTCAATGTCGTCGACGACTCCGCACGAGCGTTCGTCCTTGTCGATGATCGGAAGATCAAGCAGCTGGCTCACGATCTTGATCTGGCCGAGCGCGCTCATCCCTGGCCTCCCGAGGTCACCAGGTAGAGTGGGACGGCGGCGATGGCAGTGACGGTAACGACCACGAAATAAATCCAGCCGAGGCCCTTCGCGAGCCACTTGTTCGCGTACCGGCCCATGTAGCTCTTGTCGTTCGCCAGGAGCATCAGCGGAAGATAGCTGAGCGGCAGAACGACGATCGAGGAAACCACCGCATAATCGACAAGCTGCATCACCTCGACGCCCGTCATCACGATCGCCAGCGCGATCAGCATCACCACCATCCAGGCGATGGTGAAGCGGGGAGCCTCCCACGGCTTGTTGTGGCGGCCCCACTCCCAGCCGAAGAATTGCGATACCGAGTAAGCATTGGCCATGCAGGTCTCGACGGCGGCGCCGGCGACCGCAAAGAACATTCCAAGCAAGGCCAGCAGCACGCCCCACTTGCCGAGCGGGATTGCAGTCTCGAGAGCAGCGCTTCCGGGCAGTTGTGGAGCGACGAGCGCGGGAGCGAACACCTGCGCGGCAATAGCGAGGATCGCGATCGACAGGAGCGAGCCGAGCGTCATTCCGGCGATGCTCGTGACGCGGTTGGTCAGCAGGTCCTTGGGTCCCCACTGCTCCTCGATTCCGCCGGAGGAATAGAAATAGGCCTCATAAGGGAACATCACGGCGCTGAAGATCGCCACGACGAAATAGGAGAAGCTCAACAGCTCCTTGGTGCTGAGCCCGCGCGGCACATGGGGGACAAATCCGCCGGCGATCTTGTCCCACGAAGGATGGATGGCGACCAACGCCACCACGAAGACGATCATGAACAGTCCAAGGAGGCCATAGGTCCGTTCGATCCATTTGAACGGCAGGACCCACATCGATGCCAACAGCACGAGGGTGCTCGCCGCGCTCATGAGTAGATAAGGCGCGCCTGTCAGGTGATTGAGGATCAGGCCGAGCCCGCCGATCTCCGCGGCGCAGGTGACAAGCGTGCTGAGCAGCGAAAAGGCGAGCGTGAACAGGCCGAGTTTCAGGCCGAGACGATGCCGGATGAGGGTGAAGACCGGCTGCTTTGCAACGGCGGCGACCCGGCCGCACATCTCACCGAAAACGATGATGCCGAGGGTCGAAATGGCGAAGGCCGAGATCAGGGCATAGCCGAACATCGACCCGGCCTGCGCCGAAAAGACGAGCTGGCTGATATCGACGAACCCCCCGACGGCGGTCATGATGCCGAGCGTCAGCTCAAGCGGATTCAAGGCCGTCCTCGATCTGCTTTAATCGTGACGCACTGGCCCGAAGTGCCTCTGAGGGCGCGTCGTCCGGCAGCCGGAGAAGCGTTTGGATTTCCCGCCCGTAGTTGCTGTCGGGCTGAGTCAGCGACGCTTGGGTCGACTGCAGCTCCTGCCGCAACTCCTTGTGCATCGTATCCGCATAAACAGCCGTGAGATGGCCGTCGGTCTCCTGTTGATTGACGAGCGCCCATTCAGCGCCGAGCGAGCGCGCCGCGGCAATCGACGGCAGGTCCGCCCGCGGGCCCTTCGAACAACCGCAGAGCGCTGCCAGCGCGAACATCCATGCCAATCGCATGAGAGGCAAAACCGTTGCCGCGAGGAGCCGTTCCGGCTCAATGCCGTTCGGCGGCGATCCGACGACGGCCCTTGTCCGACAGGGTCCGGAAGGTGATCGAGAAACGGAGCTGATCGCCGGGAGTAATCCGGTGTTCCCAATCCCAGCGCGCCTCTCCCGACAGGAGATAGGCCGAGCGCTGGGCGAGCTCGATATCGGCGCGCCGGAAGCCCGACG
>DASSIU010000286.1:0-8702 GCA_035691585.1 Sphingomicrobium sp.
CCGTCGAGCGGAACGAGGATAGTTCTGCCGTCCGCGGACCAGTCGTAGGTGACGATGCCCTTGAGATTGACGATGCCCTTGCGCTCGCGCTGCATCTTCTCGGCTTCGGACATCGCCTGTCCGGTGCCGAGCTTCCCGGAATCGACCAGCATCGACCATTTGCCGGTCTGCCGATCGAACGCCCACAAGTCGTAACGCTGAAGGTCCTCGGGCCGGTTGCGGAGCACCGCCAGATAGCGGCCGTCACGCGACAGCTTGGGCAGGCGCGGGACGGGACCGCTTAGCGACGGGCTGTCGAACACCCGCTCGATGGTTAGTTCCTTCTGGGGAACCCCGGGCGGCGGAGCCGCGGCGATGAGGAGCGGCAGCACGGCCGCGGCAAGGAAACGCATGCGTCTATGTACCCCGGCGGAGGCCGGGGTCCAGACTGTTGTTCGCTGGAGTCGCCCCCCTTCGCGGAGGCGCAGACCTGTTAGGCTTTGGTCGCCTCGGTCTCCGCGCCCTGCCCGCCCGGAACGTCCCGCTGGACGGTGCGGCGTTCGGCAATACGTGCGGCCTTACCGGTACGGCCGCGCAGGTAATAGAGCTTGGCGCGGCGGACATCGCCGCGGCGCACGACCTCGATCTTGTCGATGATCGGCGAATAGAGCGGGAAGACGCGCTCGACGCCCTCGCCGAAGCTGATCTTGCGGACGGTGAAGCTGGAGCCGACACCCTTGTTGGCGCGGGCGATGCACACGCCCTCGAACGCCTGCACTCGGGTGCGGTCGCCTTCGATCACCTTCACTCCGACGCGCAGCGTGTCGCCGGGGCGGAATTCGGGGACGGGCTTGTCCTTGGTCAGCGCGTCGATCGCTTCGCGCTCCAGGGTCTCGATCAGGTTCATTTCTTGTCAGCCTTCGTATCTCGTCGCCGCGCGCCAGAGGGCGGTGCCTGCGATGCGCCCCCGTGGCGCTCGATCAGGTCCGGCCGCCGTAGCCGTGTATCTTCGACCGCGCGTTCGTGTCGCCACGCCGCGATCTTCGCATGATCCCCCGACCGCAGCACTTCGGGGATCGTGCGCCCTTCCCATGTTACAGGCCGGGTATAATGCGGATATTCGAGGAGCCCCTCATCGAAGCTCTCCTCCTCTCCGCTGGAGGCCGCGCCCATTACCCCGGGAAGCAGTCTCACGCAAGCGTCGAGGATCACCATCGCGCCAAGCTCCCCGCCCGACAGGACATAGTCGCCGATTGATACCTGTTCGATCGCGCGCGCTTCGAAAATCCGCTCGTCAAAACCCTCGAAACGGCCGCACAGCAGGATGACCCCCTCGCCGCCCGCCAGCTCATGCACTCGGGCCTGCGTCAGCGGCGTGCCACGTGGCGTCAAGGCAAGCATCGGCCGACCGTCAGCGACGCTGTCGAGGGCGGCGGCGACCACATCCGGGCGGAGCACCATCCCTGCCCCGCCGCCCGCCGGGGTATCGTCGACGCTGCGATGCCTGTCGGTCGAGAAATCGCGAATATTGATCGCATCGCAACTCCAGATGCCCTCCTGGAGCGCACGCCCAGCCAGGCTCGCTCCCAGCGGCCCGGGAAACATGTCCGGGTAGAGCGTCAGAACGGAAGCGCGAAACGGCATAGCGGAACCGCCGCTATCACAATCCATTGGGCTGCGCATGGACGACCCGATCCTCGACTGCCTGATCATCGGCGGAGGCCCCGCTGGGCTGACGGCCGCTATTTATCTCGCTCGCTTTCACCTCGACATCATGGTCGTCGACGCGGGCAAGAGCCGCGCTTCGTGGATCCCCTGCACGCGCAACGTCTCCGGCTTTCCCGACGGGATCAAGGGCACCGAGCTGCTGCAGCGGATGCGCGACCAGGCGTGCAAATATGGCGCGAAGATCGAGACCGAGTTCGTCACCAAGCTCGAGCGGGGCTCGGACGGGCTGTTCACGGCCACCTGGGGATCCGGATGCGCCAGCGCACGCGCGGTCCTTATCGCCACAGGGGTTACCAACCGCCGGCCGCCGATGGATGAGGCACTGCACGACGATGCCCTGGCTCGCGGCCTCGTGCGCTACTGCCCGATCTGCGACGGCTACGAGGTCACCGACAAGAAGGTCGGCGTAATCGGCAGCGACAGTCACGGAGTCGCCGAGGCATTGTTCCTGAGGAGCTTCACGGCCGACCTGACCCTGATCGCGCCCGACAAGGCTCTGCGGTTGAAACCGGAAGACTTTGAAAAGCTCAAAGCCGCGGGAATCCAATGCGTCGATGGCCCGGCGCAGGCGGTCGCGATCCCTGACGGCTGTATCGTTGTCGATACCGCCGAGGGGCATCACACGTTCGACACGATTTATCCCGCACTTGGCTCGGATACCCACACGCAGCTCGCCGAAATGGCCGGGGCGGAGCTCTCGGGAGACGCCTGTATCCTCGTCGACCGCCAAATGCGTACGACAGTGCAGGGCCTTTACGCCGCGGGCGACGTGGTCATCGGCCTGGATCAGATCAGCCATTCCATGGGTCAGGGAGGCGTCGCAGCCACCACAATCCGCAACGATCTGAACGGGCAGCGGCCGCGCTGGCGCGAACAGCGCTAGGCCAGGAACGCCGGATCGAGAACGATCTTGCCATCCTCGAGATCGGCAATTCCCGGCTTGAACGGGATCAGCGAGCGCTTGCCCGCCTCGGTTTCGATCTCGAGCAAATCCCCGGCGCCGTAATTCTCGACGGCGGTGACCCACCCGACCTTGTGGCCGCCAGCATCCAGGGCTGGAAGGCCGATCACGTCGGCATGATAATATTCGCCATCCTCGAGGGGAGGCAGCGCCGAACGCTCGATTTCGACCAGCGAGCCGCGTAGGGCCTCGGCCGCGGACCGATCGTTGATGCCCTCGAACCGCGCAACCGCCGTCTTACCGCTATCGCGAATGGCAAGGAGGCGCCGTTCGACGCCTCCCACGTACAGCGTTTCATGGCAGGCCAGGCCGTCGACGCTGTCGCCGAACAGCTTGAGCCTCAGCTCGCCCTTGATGCCGTGGGCCCCGGCGACCGCGGCGAGGGCAATCCTGCGCTCGCCGCGGTCTTCCGGAGCGACCAAGGCCTAGGCCTCCTCACCTTCGGCCGGAGCCTCTGCGCTCTCAGGCGAACCCTCGGTCGGCGGAGCGACATCGTCCGCGCCCTCGGCTGGAGCTTCGGCGGATTCGCCGTGATCGGTGGCATCAGGCTGCTCGGCGGCAGCCTCTTCGGCCGGCGATTCCTCAACAGCGGCGGGGGCTGCTTCCTGCTCGGCGACGGGCGGAGTCTGCTCGGAAACCTCTTCGGTGACCTGCTCGGCTTCGGCGGTCGGCTCGGCGGTCGCGGCCTCCACTTCCTCAGCAACGACGGCCTCGGCCTCTTCCTTCGGAGCCGCGGCAGCCTCGGCCACCTTCGCGGCGCGCTGCTCGATGCGCTCCTTGGCCTTCTCGCCCGGCTCTCCCTTCTGCGGGTTGTTGCGCGCAGCGCGCTCGCGGATCCCGGCCGCGTCGAGGAAGCGCAGGACACGGTCCGACGGCTGCGCGCCCACTCCAAGCCAATGCTGGATGCGGTCAGCGTCGAGCTTCACGCGCTCGGGCGAGTCCTTCGCGAGGAGCGGGTTGTAGGTGCCGACCTTCTCGATGAAGCGCCCGTCGCGCGCGTTGCGGCTGTCGGCCACCACGATGCGATAATAAGGGCGCTTCTTGGAGCCGCCCCGGGACAGACGAATTGCAACTGCCATTATAAGTTCCTTTCGTAAATTGCTCTATTTCTTAGAAAATTTGTCGAAACCAGGCGGGAGGTTGAACGGCGAGCCGCCGCCGAGACCGGGAAGCGCTCCGGCGCCCCCGCCACCCAGGCCAGGCAGGCCGCCCGTTCCACCCGGACCGCCCAATCCGCCGAGTCCTCCGCCACCCCCGAACATCGCCGCCAGCTTGCCGAGACCGCCCATCTTCTTCAGCCGCTTCATCGCGGTCGACATTTCCTGGTGCATCTTCAGCAGCTTGTTGATCTCCTGAACGGTCGTCCCGCTGCCCTTGGCAACGCGGATCTTCCGCTTCGCGTTGATGATCTCCGGCTTGCTTCGCTCCTTGGCGGTCATCGAGGACAGCATCGCCTCCATGTGAACCAGCGCCTTGCTGTTCTGCGCCTGGTCCAGCGCACCCTTCATGCCCTTCATGCCCGGCATCATCCCGGCGAGTGCTCCGAGCCCGCCCATGCGCTGCATCTGACGGAACTGGGCCCATAGATCGTCGAGGTCGAACTTGCCCTTGGCCATCTTGGCCGCGAGCTTCTCGGCTTCCTCGACCTGGATCGTCTCGGCGGCGCGCTCGACCAGGCTGACGACGTCGCCCATGCCCAGGATGCGCCCCGCGACCCGCTCCGGGTGGAAGGCTTCGAGCTTGTCGAGCGCCTCGCCGACACCGGCGAACTTGATCGGCTTGCCGGTGACCGCACGCATGCTGAGCGCGGCGCCGCCCCGAGCATCGCCATCCATCCGGGTCAGGATCACGCCGCTGAGGTCGACCTCGCCGGCAAAGCCCTTGGCGACGTTGACGGCGTCCTGACCGGTCAGGCTGTCGACCACGAGCAGCGTCTCGGTCGGGTTCGACGCCGCCGCGACGGCCTTCATCTCGGCCATCAGCTGGTCGTCGACGTGGAGCCGGCCGGCAGTATCGAGCAGGACGACGTCGTAGCCCTGCAGTTTCGCCGAATTGAGCGCACGCTTCGCAATGTCGACCGGCTGCTGCCCGGCGACGATTGGCAACGTGTCGACGTCCGTCTGGCGGCCGAGGATCGCGAGCTGCTCCTGCGCCGCCGGGCGAGCGACGTCGAGCGATGCCATCAGCACCTTCTTGCGCTCCCGCTCGGTGAGCCGCTTGGCGAGCTTGGCAGTGGTCGTCGTCTTGCCCGAACCCTGGAGCCCGACCATCATGATCACCGCGGGCGGGTTGACGTTGAGGTTCAGCTCGGCGGTCTCGGAGCCCAGCGTCTCGACCAGCGCGTCGTGGACGTACTTGACGACCATTTGACCCGGCGTGACGGAGCGCAGCACTTCCTGCCCGACGGCTTTTTCGGTGACCTGTTCGACGAACTCGCGCGCAACCGGCAGCGCGACGTCGGCCTCCAGCAGCGCGACGCGCACCTCGCGCATCGCCGAGCGCACGTCAGCCTCGCTGAGCGCGCCGCGCCCGCGAAGCCGGTCAAATACGCTGCCGAGCCGATCGCTCAACGTGTCGAACATTCAAATCTCCTAACGATGCGAGGCGCCCATGTAGGGAGCCGAAACGCAGAATACGCCGGCGGACGAAACCTCGTCGGCCGGCGCGCACCCGTAAGCGCTCGCATCGATGTATGTCCTAGGACGGCCGGCCGCTTAGCCGCTTACACCGTCAAGTTCAACCGCGCGGTTTGCCACCGCCGGGCTTGCCCCCGCCGCCGTTACCGCCGCCCTTTGGCGGCCGACCGCCGCGGCGATGACCTTGGGAGGGTCCACGCGGCGGGCCGCGTCGGTCCGGCCGCTGGCGCTCCGGTACACGGTCGATCGGACGGGACTGCTGCATCTGCTGGCGCGGACCGACGGCATAGCCGTCCTTCAGGAACTGGGTGAACGCAGCCCGGGTGCTCTCGACGATCTGGTCCTGCAACTCCTTGGGAAGATCGGCGAAGGTGACGTTGGGGTGGATCGCCTGGACGTCGCGAAGCAACTGGTTCGGCAGCCCTCCCGACGCGCGTTTCAACGCGCCGATGCCCTCGAGGATCGCCGAGAAGATGATCGATTGCATGACGTCGTTCGCGGCTCTTTGCATTGAATGTTCACCCTCGCTTGTGGACTTGGCGCAAGCCGCTCCCTAAGTCCCCGCCGCACATGAGCCTCCACAGCCCCAGCGCGCAGCTTGCCGTCCTCTACGAGCACCCGCAGTGGTTTCAACCCCTGTTCGCCGCGCTTGATCGGCGGAGCATGCCCTATGTGCCAATCAAGCTCAGCGGCCACGGCTTCGATCCAGCGAGCCGCGAGGTGCCCGCACCGCTCGTCCTGAGCCGCGTCGCGCAATCGAGCTTTTTGCGCGAGCCCGAGCATCCGATCTTCTATGCCGAGGCGCTGCTCGACCATTGGGCGCGCTGCGGGGCGCGCGTCCTTAACGGCGCCGACGTGCTGGCGATCGATTCTTCCAAGGCGCGGCAGCTCTCGCTGATCGGCTCACTAGGCTACGCGGTCCCCGAGACCCGCGTCGTTCACCGCATCAGCGATTTGCTTGATGCGACGCGAGGCATGTCATGGCCACTGCTTGTGAAGGCGAACATCGGCGGCTCCGGCGCCGGGATCGTCCGCTATTCCTCGCCAGAAGAACTGCGCGCCTCGATCGCCGATCGGATGGTTCCGGACTCGGTCGACAAGGTGCTGCTGGTCCAGGACTATGTGCCGCCGCGCGGTGGAACGATCACGCGAATCGAGACGCTCGGCGGGCGGTTCCTCTATGCGATCGAGGTTGAAAGCCGTGGCGACACCTTCGATCTCTGCCCGGCCGACGCCTGCGTGGCCCAGCCCGGACGGCCCGCAATCCGAATGACGGCGGTGACGCCTGCCCCCGAAATCATCGAAGCCGCGGAATATATCGCCCGCGCGGCGGGTCTTGATCTCGGCGGCGTGGAAGTCGTGATCGACGACCGCGACGGGGTCCCGCGCTTCTACGACATCAACGCCATGTCGAACTACGTCGCGGACCCGTTGAACGTTCTCGGCTGGGATCCGCACGACCGGCTCATCGACTTCCTGGAAGCCCAGGTGAAAGAGAAGGTGGCGGCATGAGGTTCGGATACTGGATGCCCGTTTTCGGGGGCTGGCTGCGCAACATCCCCGACGAGGGAATGGAGGCGAGCTGGGACTATGTGAAGCGCCTGACCCAGCGCAGCGAGGAGACGGGCTGGGACCTGACCCTGATCGCGGAGCTCAACCTCAACGATATCAAGGGCATCGACCAGCCGGCCCTGGACGCCTGGTCGACCGCCGCCGCGCTCGCCGCGGTGACATCGTCGATCGAGTTGATGGTTGCGGTGCGTCCCAACTTTCACCAGCCGGCACTGTTCGCCAAGGAAGCGGCGAACATCGACAACATCTCGAACGGCCGGCTGGCGCTGAACGTAGTTTCATCCTGGTGGGCGGATGAAGCGACCCAGTACGGGCTGCAGTTCGACCAGCACGACGATCGCTATGCCCGCACCACCGAGTGGCTGCAGGTGATCGAGGGCCTGTGGACGCAGGATCGGTTCAGCTTCGAGGGCGATCGCTACAAGCTCGACAAGGCGATCGTTCAGCCCAAACCCGTCCGGAAGCCGCGGCCGACCATCTATGCGGGGGGCGAGAGCGAAGCGGCCAAGACGATGATCACGACGCTGTGCGACGCCTATGTGATGCACGGCGACGCGGTCGATGCAATCAAGCCGAAGATCGCGGACATGGAGGAGCGCCGCGCCCGCGTCGGCAAGGGCCGAATGCAGTACGGCATGGCCGCCTTCGCGATCGTCCGAGACAGCGAAGCCGAAGCGAAGAAGGAACTCGCGCGCATCACCCAGATGCCACCCAAGCCGCCCAGGGGCTTCGATAATTTCGAGCAATGGTTGTCAGGCACCGAACTCGAACGCGAGCTCAAGCTTCAGGAATATTCGGTCTCCAACAGAGGCTTGCGCCCCAACTTTGTCGGCACTCCTGAACAAGTCCGCGAGCGGATCGAGGAATATGAAGCCGCAGGCCTCGACCTCCTGCTGCTTCAGATGAGCCCGCAAGCCGAGGAGATGGACCGCTTCGCTGCCCAGGTGATCGAGCCGATGCGCGCCCAAGAGCCTCTAATGACCTCGCCGGAGCTCGCCTGACGCGCATGAAGCGGCGGTTCGACAAGATGCATGGCCTCGGCAACGATTTCGTGATCATCGACGCGCGTGGCGAGCCGTTCGACGTCACCCCTGTCCTCGCGAAGGCCATCGCCGACCGCCGCACCGGGGTCGGCTGCGACCAGCTGATCGTGCTGGAGCCGAGCGATAGCGCCGACCTGAAGATGCGCATCTGGAACAGCGACGGCGGCGAGGTCGAAAGCTGCGGCAACGCCACCCGCTGCGTCGTGCAGCTGACCGGTGCGCGACGGATCGACAGCGACGGCGGAATGCTCGGGGGCGAAGAACTCGGCGCCGAGGTCGAAGTCACCCTGCCCGAGCCGCGCTTCGGCTGGGACGAGATCCCGCTCGCTTATCCGATGGACACCGCGGCGCTTCCAATGGCGTGGGATGGCCTCGAACATCCGTTCGCGGTCAACGTCGGCAATCCGCACCTCGTCTTCTTCGTCCCCGATGCCCGCGAGGTGCCGCTGGACGAACTCGGGCCAAGGATCGAGAACGATGCGTCCTTTCCCCAGCGGATCAACGTCAACGTCGCGACCCTCGTTGGCGACCGGCTGAAGCTCCGGACCTTCGAACGCGGTGCCGGAGAAACCCTGGCCTGCGGTACTGGCGCCTGTGCCAGTGCCGTGGCTGCCATCGCGACGAAACGCGCCGTGTCGCCCGTTCACGTAGACATGACAGGCGGCCGTCTGACGATTGAATGGGATCCGGGCAAACCGATCCGGATGCGTGGAAGTGCCACGCACGTGTTCAGCGGCGAGCTCGATCTCGAGGCACTGAATTGAGTGTCGAGACGATCACGCT
>DASSIU010000287.1:0-2700 GCA_035691585.1 Sphingomicrobium sp.
TGGCGCGCCCGAAAGGATTCGAACCTCTGACCCCCAGATTCGTAGTCTGGTGCTCTATCCAGCTGAGCTACGGGCGCGCGGGTGCCGGGAGACGGCAGGCGCGCGACATAGGGGGACGAACCGGCAGGCGCAACCCTTCACTCGAGGGTGCTGGCAACGGGCGCAGTGGCGCGGCGTTGCGGAAATTGTGCGGCTAACTCAGCCGTTGATCGCGGCGACGCTGACGGCGCAAATGGCCGCGGTGCAGGCGCCTGCGCGCTCCGCGAAATCCTGCGCCAATTTGCTGTGCCAGGCGCGCGCCGTTTCGGTTACCGCGCGCTGGGCCGCCATCCGCTCTTCAACCGCGCGCCGACGGTAATAACGCTCGTTGGACTCCACTTGCCCCTCCACTCCGTCCCCCCGACCATCACCCGCGAATGGCTAAGCAATGGTTAATATCCACAGCGAGAAATGCGGATTGTCGCGTATCCGAAACGGTTCCCCGCGCTTTGTCCCGGGCTGGAACAGGGGTGTGTGACAAGGGCGACAGTCATGGGGCAATCACAGACTGTCGATGAAACCTAACGATTCGCCGCTCGTTGGTCGGGTCAAAATGGTTTCGAAGGAAAGCACCATGCTGAGGTCGATCGAGTCCCACCGTCCCGCGTTCAACCCGAGCGTCAGGGGCTATCACGCCGTTTATCACGCCGGAGAGATCAATCACTGCCCGGGCTGCGGGCGCACTCACTGGATCATCGGACGGATTTCGGCCGAATGCGCCTTCTGCTCGACGGCGATGCCGCTGAAGGAAGCGCTGACCGGCGGTCCGGCACCGGCCCCGGTGTTCTGGAGCGGGATGCGGCCCAACTTCGCCGACCTCGCGGCCTAGCCTCGAAACAAACAAATCCGGGTTCCTCCTTCATGCGCTCGGGCTTATGCTCGGGCGCATGAAAAGACTCGTGCTGTTCGCCGCCCTGGCGCTGCTCTCGGGGGAGGGGCTCGCCGCCGGCGCCTCCAATTTCACGCTGGTCAACGGCACGGGCGCGACGCTTGCCGAGCTCTCGATCCGCCGTTCGGGGACGAGCGAGTGGAGACCGCTCGGAACCGCGCCGTCCGCGGGCGCGCGGAGTATGATGACGTTCAAGGACCCGGATTGCGCGTTTGACTTGCGCGCCAATGTTCAGGGAACGGGCGCGGTGACCTGGACCGGGGTCAATCTGTGCGGCGCGAAATCCGTGATTCTGAACCGCGACGGTTCAGCAGGCGCGTGGGTCGATTACGACCAGTGACGGAGCGGTGGCGTAGCGGCGGTTGGTAGGTTCCCGCGAGCGCTGGCTTCGGAGGCGTCACCGAATCCAGCAACTTGCCTCCGGCGATGAACACCACGCCGGTGCAGGCGAGGGCGAGCAGCCATCCCCCGAACCCGGGGTAAGTCTCCAGATAATGCCGCCCGCGCTCCACCGCGCCGAGCGCGATGGCGTAGATCACCAGCCACGCTTCGAAACGGGTCTTGATCGTGAACAGCCGGCCAAGTTTCTTCAGCATCATTAACGCTCGAACGTCCTGACGGCCGTTTTGAGCCGGAAATTCCTTAAAGGACAGGGTTAAAATGTTCTTGACCTGAATCCCGTATCGGGACGGCGCGGATGCTGAGTCCAATCCAGCTCAGGCGGTTTTTAGATTGGCAAGCCGGCGGTCGCTTTCCTGGACTCCCGCTTCGGTCCCCGTCGCCGCGTAGAGCGTGCGCGCCATGGTCCACAAGTCCGCGGCGGCGCCGCGCTCGCCCTGTTTCTCCTTCAACAGCGCGGTCGAGCGAAGGAAATTCGCCTGTGCAAGCTGGCCGATGCCCAGTCGCTCGAAGATCGGGCCGGCCTCGTCGTAACGTTGCTCAGCCGGGCTCAGTTGGCCCTGCTCCGTGAGGATATCGCCGATGTGACGGAGACGATGCGCCAGCGCGAGCTCGTCTCCGCTCTCCCGCGCAAGCTCGGCGGCTTCTTCATAAGAGGCTAGGGCGGCGTCGTAATCGTGGTCATCTCTGTGGAGGCGACCAAGGGCCGCCAATGCGGCGCCGAGTCCCTTCCGGTCACGGGAGGCTTTGGACATCTCGGCCGCCTCGTTCGCCAGCTTTCGGGCCGCTGCACGGTCGCCCCTGCGGCGGGCTTCAGCGGAGCTTTCGATCAGCGCCCGGGCGTCCGACATACGCTGCCTCCTTCATTTCGCTTTATATCAGCTCCGGAAGCCCAAGTGAGTCCAGAAGCGCTCGGCGAGCGCGCTCGACGTCGGCGATAAGCGCGGGCCGTTGCAGGTCGTGATGATGGATCTCTTCGGGCCACGATTGACGGATCACGTCGGCAATCTTGTCTAGCCGGCCAGCGTCGACGATGAACCGTGGATCGACGGAGGCCTGGTCAGCGACGACGCGCAGCCGCAGGCAGGCAGGGCCGCCGCCATTGGCCATCGACTGGCGGACGTCGACTATCTCGACGCGGCGGATCGGGCCGTTGCCGGAAAGGTGGTTCTCGATCCAGCGCCAGACCGCCGGAGTTTCTCGCGCTTCGGTCGGGACGATCAGCGTCGGCTCCCCGTCGGGCGTCGTCACCAGCTGGGCATTGAAAAGATAGGAGCGGATCGCGTCCTCGATCGGAACGTCGGCTGCCGAAACCTCGACATATTCGAAGCCCGGCACGCGCGCTTCGAGCGCCGCAAGCAGCGAACCCTTGT
>DASSIU010000288.1:0-4464 GCA_035691585.1 Sphingomicrobium sp.
GCCTTTTCGACCTCGCGCACCGGACCGAAGCGCTCGATCGTGTGGCCGCGGATCCAGCGGTCGAGCCATTTCAGCTCGTCATCGGTGAAGCCGAAATAGGCCTTGCCGACAGGGAGCAGTTCGCCGTCCCCGGTCCAGCAACCGAAGGTGTAATCGCTGTAATAGCTCGATCGCTTTCCGGAACCGCGCTGGGCGTACATCAACACGCAATCGGCAGTCAGCGGATCGCGCTTCCATTTGTACCAAAGGCCAGCTCTGCGACCGCCGACATAAGGGCTGTCGCGGCGCTTGAGCATGATGCCCTCGATCGCGGCGTCGCGAGCGTTCAAGCGGAGATCCTCAAGTTGCTCGAAGCTCTTGGCCGCGATCAATTGAGAGACGTCGAAGCGCTCGGGATGGAGCCGCGCGGCGATCGCCTCGAGGCGCGTCCGACGCTCCTCCCAAGCGAGGTGACGCAAGTCCTCGTCGCCGTCGAAGAGCACGTCGTACAGGCGGACGAACGCCGGGAAGGAACTCAGCATTTTCTGGCTAACGGTCTTCCGGCCCAGCCGCTGCTGGAGGGCATTGAAGCTCGCCGCCGCCCCGCCGTGCACGTCGACCGTGCCTTGATCCGATCCGCGCACGAGCAACTCGCCGTCGAGCGCGGCAGGCATCTGGAAGGTCTGCGCGACATCGGGGAAGCTGCCCGAGATGTCGTCGCCGGTACGGCTGTAAATTCGCGTCTCGCCGCCCGCGTGGACCAGTTGCACGCGGATTCCGTCCCATTTCCACTCGGCCGCATAATCGTCGAGCGAGACCTTGGTCTCCTCGAGCGGATGGGCGAGCATGAAGGGGCGAAACACCGGCACGTCGCGCGCCGTGGGCTGCTCCGCCCGGCCCTCAGCCCAGTCGAACAGCTCGGCGAACGGCGGCCTCAGGCCATGCCAGACCTCTTCCACTGCTTCGACTTCGAGACCGAAGGCATCCGCGAACGCCTGCTTGGCCAGTCGCGCGCTAATCCCGACCCGGAGACCGCCCGTCGCGAGCTTCAGCAGTGCAAACCGTCCGGATGCGTCGAGATGGTCGAGCATTGCCGCGAGTACATGCGGTGCGTCCATCCGCGAAGCTGATCGGAGCCGCTCCACCGCCTGGCTGATGTTGATCGCCGCGTCGTCAACCTCGGGCGGCTCGCCGATCGGCTTGGGCCAGAGCAGCGCCACCGTCTCGGCCATGTCACCGACATAGTCGCGGCTCATGTAGAGCAGCACGGGGTCGACCCGGTCTTCGGCGATCGCACGGACGGCGGCATGTTTGACCGCGGGGATGTCGAGCGTGCCCGTCAGCGCTGCGAGGCCGTAGCCGCGGTCCGGGTCCGGCGTCTCCTTGAGGTAATCGCCGATCAGCTTGAGCTTGGTGTTGCGCGAACGCGTGTAGACGAGATCGTCGAGCAGCTGCGAGAAGGCGCGCATCGCGCCCTCAATGCATGAACGGCGTTACGGTGTCGAAATTCTAGTGAAGACGGATGGCGAGAGCGGCGAAGATTGCCGTGCGCTGGTCGTCGGAATGGCTGTCAAACGCTTCTTCGACATGCTCGAGGCAGGATTGGACACTCACTCGGCAGCCGGGCAGCAGCGCGAGCTGGGCGGAATGGCGTGCGAGCCCCTCCAGCGCGGCGAGCCCGTTGATCGCGGCAAGCTGGCGGATCGCATCCATCCTTGCGTGGAGGTCCAGGGGGGAAAGGCGCGGGCCGCGTTCGCGGATCTCGGCAATGCGTAGCCCGACTTCGCTTCTCACCTTTGCCAGCGGATCTGTAGCCATCACCTGCCTCCGAATGGGGTCTCCGCAAAAGAACTACTTTTGTGGGAGCCCTGAACGCAGGCTCTCTCAAATCGGTTAACGGCTCGTTACGGACCCAAGACAACCTTCCGCGTCGGTTGACAGAATCGCCCGCGTTCGTCATGGGACGCCGCGACTTTTGGGCGGCCACGGCCGCTTTTCTTTTTCGACATCGGGATCGATCCAATGGCCAAGCCGGCAACCGTCAAGATCAAGCTCGTCAGCAGTGCGGACACAGGCTTCTTCTATGTGACCAAGAAGAATCCGCGCACCCAGACCGAGAAGCTGAGCTTCCGCAAGTACGACCCGGTCGCGCGCAAGCACGTCGAGTTCAAGGAAGCCAAGATCAAGTAGCGAACTGAGCGCTTGTCGCTCAGATCGTCATTCCGGACCCGATCCGGAATCCCCTTCAATCGGCGTTTCGCTTGCCGGCATTGCCTCGTCGCTGCCGGTCGCCAACAGTTCGTCGACGGTCTGCGCGAACCTCACCACGGAAATCGGCTTCGATACATAAGCCTGCGCTCCAGCGGCGCGAATGCGCTCCTCGTCGCCCCGGGCTGAGTAAGCGGTGACCGCCATGATCGGGACATCAGCGAGCCGCTCGTCCTTGCGAATCATGCGGATCAGCTCGAGGCCGCTGACATGTGGGAGCTGGATGTCGGTGATGACCAGATCCGGGTTGAATTCGCGCGCCGCGTCGAGCGCGTTGCGGCTGTCGGTTACCGCCTCGGGCTCATGCCCGTGGGCCGCGAGCAGGTCGCAGAACAGCTTGATGTTGAGGGCATTGTCCTCGACGATCAGGATCTTGGCCAATTCGCGTCCTTTTTTACCCTTGCGGCTGTCTTAGGCTGTGCTGCCCACGAACGACAATGACCCCGTCGCAATCGCGCTCGCCGCACTGGCGGCAACGCTTGGTGACGACCGGCGGGCACGACGGTTCATCGACCTGACCGGAATCGGGACGGATGAGCTGAGACAAAGAGCCGACGAACCTACCTTGCTGGCGGCCCTCCTGCGCTTTCTTGAAGCGCATGAGCCCGATCTCGTCAGCGTTGCCGGACAGCTTGGCGTGAAGCCCGAAGACCTCGTACAGGCGCGGCGGCAGCTCCAAGGCGAGACAAAAGAATGAAGACCATCCTGATCACCGGTGCCACCGCAGGGTTCGGCGAAGCCGCGGCGCGCAAGTTCGTTGGCGGCGGCTGGCGTGCGATCGGCACCGGCCGGCGTGGCGATCGACTGACGCGGCTCCAGGACGAACTCGCCGATGCCTTCCTGCCGCTCGAGATCGACATGCGCGACCGTGACGCTCTGGAGAGCCTCGCGCGCCTCGAGGCGCCTTGGGGCGAGATCGATCTCCTCCTCAACAATGCCGGGCTCGCGCCGCCGACGGACCCGTTACCCGACACCGATTGGGACCGAATCGAGACCGTGATCGACACGAATGTGACGGGGCTGGTCGCCTTGACCCGGGCGCTGTTGCCGAAATTGATCGAGCGGCGGGGGCAGATCATCAATCTTTCGTCGGTCGCGGCGACCTACCCTTACAAGGGCGGAGCGGTTTACGCGGGGACCAAGGCCTTCGTCCGCCAGTTCTCGCTCGACCTTCGCTGCGACCTCGCCGGCACCGGAGTCCGGGTTACATCGATCGAACCGGGTATGGCGGAAACCGAGTTCACGCTGGTCCGTACCGGGGGCGACAAGGAGGCGTCGGACAAGCTCTACGCTGGCATGAATCCGATGACCTCCGAAGATTTGGCCGATCTCTTCTGGTGGCTGGCGAACCTTCCGCCGCACCTCAACATCAACGCTCTCGAGCTGATGCCGGTCAGCCAGAGCTGGGCGGGCTTCTCGATCGCTCGCGAGGCTTGATTCAACCGCCCGCGAGTGCTTGGGGCGGCGCATGAGCATCGACCAACGCCTCGCCGAACTTGGAATCGCCCTGCCCCAGCCGGCAGCCCCGGTTGCGGCCTATGTCCCCGCCGTCGAGAAAAGCGGACTCCTCCACATTTCGGGCCAGATAAGCTTTGCCGAGGACGGCAGCCTGATCAAGGGCCGCCTCGGTGAAGACACTGACCTCGAAGCCGGCCAGCAGGCTGCGCGCCGCTGCGGGATCATGCTCCTCGCGCAGATGAAGGCGGCGCTTGGCTCGCTCGACCGGGTCGAACGCGTCGTGAAGCTCGGCGTGTTCGTCAACAGCGCCCCGGCGTTCACCGACCAGCCAAAGGTCGCCAACGGCGCCTCGGAGCTGATGCAGGACGTCTTCGGCGAAGCGGGGCGCCATGCGCGGAGCGCGGTCGGAGTCGCCGTGCTCCCCCTCGGCGTTGCGGTCGAGGTCGACGCAATCGTTGCGGTGAAGGCCTAGTTCATTTTCAACGGCTTACCCATTTAGGGGCATGGCCGACCGCGAATCCGAGATCATTGCCAAGATCGCCTCCGGCGTCTCGGGATTGAACGCGCGGGCGTGGGACCGCCTGGGCGCGGATGACCCATTTCTCAGCCATGCCTTCCTGTCGGCGCTCGAAGACTCGAAGAGCGTTGGACCGGGAACCGGCTGGACGCCGGCGCCGATCCTGATCGAGGACGAAGGCGACCATCTTGTCGCCGCCGCGCCCGCTTATCTGAAGACTCACAGCCAGGGCGAATATGTGT
>DASSIU010000289.1:0-7240 GCA_035691585.1 Sphingomicrobium sp.
GAGGCCAAAGACGGCAAGCTGCTAGCCTTCTGCCGCTCGGGCACGCGGTCAGCGCTCGCGCTGGCGCTCGCTAAGCGTGAGGAAGGCGCCTCGCGAGACGAAGTTGTGCGGACGCTCAACGACGCTGGCTTCGACCACGGCCCGATCGCTCATCTGCTCTGAACGCGAGTCACCAGGGCCTGTCCGCACCTGACGCGATTTCGTCAGGACGCGAGGCGCGTCCGAGAATCGCGTTGCGATGTGGAAAGCGACCGTATCGTTCGATGATCTCGCGGTGGTGCTTGGCGTAGCCCAGCTGGTGTTGATCGCCGAGTTCGGTGAACAACAGCACGGCGCGGTTTTGGTCGTCGAGATTCTCGCTGTGCTGGAACGGCATGTAGAGAAACTTGCGCTCCTCGGAGGCGAGTTCCTTGTCGAAGCCGAGGGCGATCGCTTCCTTCGCAATCGCCAACGCAAGGTGATCGGTCGAATAGGCGTCGGCATGGCCGCGAAACATGTTACGCGGGAACTGGTCGAACAGGATCACCCCGGCGAGCGCCGTCAACGGATCGGTGAGGAACGCCTCGACTGGCAGCTGGCGCTTCCCGAACCAAAGTTTCAGGAAATCCTGTTTGATTCGGTGGTCTAGCCGATCGCCCCCGTTCCACCACTGCTCCGGCTTCAACCCGAACCAGAATTTGAGAACATCGGCCCGCCAGTCCGGTGTCAACTAGCGGTGCCTCCAACAGTGAGACCATCGACAAGCAAGGTCGGCTGGCCCACGCCCGCGGGGATCATCTGCCCGCCCTTGCCGCACACGCCTACCCCTTCGTCCAGCGCCAAGTCGTTGCCGATGCCCTTCACGCGGGTAAGCACGGTTGGACCATCCCCGATGAGCGTCGCGCCCTTAATCGGCTCGGCGATCTTGCCACCGCGAATTCGATAAGCTTCGGTGCAGGAGAAGACGAACTTGCCGCTGGTGATGTCGACCTGCCCACCGCCGAAGCTCTTGGCGTAAATGCCGTCGCTGACTCGGTTGACCAGCTCTGCTGGATCGTCCTTGCCGGCGAGCATGAAGGTGTTGGTCATGCGTGGCATCGGAGCGTGGGCGAAGCTCTCGCGACGGCCATTTCCGGTCGGCTCCACGCCCATCAGGCGAGCGTTGAGGCGGTCCTGCAAATAGCCCTTCAGGATGCCATCCTCGATCAGGCAGGTGCGGCGGGTCGGGGTCCCTTCGTCATCGATAGTGAGGGAACCGCGCCGAAGCTCCATCGTGCCATCGTCGACCACTGTCACTCCTGGCGCTGCGACTCGTTCGCCAATCCGGCCGGAGAAGGCCGACGTGCCCTTGCGGTTGAAATCGCCCTCCAGGCCGTGGCCGACGGCCTCATGCAGCAGCACGCCGGGCCAGCCGGGGCCAAGCACCACCGCCATTTCGCCCGCCGGCGCAGCGACGGACTCGAGGTTCGTCAGCGCCTGTGCGAGCGCGATGTCGATCGCCCGAGACCAGTGGGCTTCGTCGAACAAGTCGTCATACAAATACCGGCCGCCGAGGCCATGCGAGCCGGTCTCGCGGCGGCCGTTCTGCTCGGCAACGATCTGCACCCCGAGCCGCACCAGCGGGCGAACGTCGGAGGCGACGAACCCATCGGCGCGGACGATGTCTATCACGCTCCAGCTCGCGGCAAGGCTGACGCTGACCTGCGCCACCCGCGGGTCCCGCGCCCGCGCCGCGGCGTCGATCCGCTGGCACAGCGCGACCTTGTCCGCGAACGGGATTAGGCTCAGCGGATCGTCGGCCCCGTACATCGCCTGGTTGGTGCGAGCCGGCGGAAGCGCTGGCTCACCGTTGCGCGGGTCGAGCAGCATTAGCGTCGCCGCCGCGCGACCGATCGCCGCCTCGCTGATCTCATTGGCGTGCGCGAATGCGGTGGTCTCGCCCGACACGCCGCGAAGCCCGAAGCCCGAGCTGGTGTGATAATCGGCGGTCTTCAGCCGGCCATCGTCAAAGCCGAACGCCTCGCTTGCGCTGTACTGAAGATAGAGCTCGCCATCGTCGTGCTGTGACAAATGCGTTGCGGCGAGCCGTTTCGCCGCGTCGGGATCGAGGCTTCGATAAAGGAAGCGGCGTGGATCGAGTGCGGTCATGCGGCCTTGCTGTCCGCCGGTCCCCCTTCAAGGACAAAGCGCCGGTCGCAATAACCGCACTCGACGAAGCCGACGTCCTCGTCGATGCGGAGATAGACGCGCGGATGACCGAGGTCGGGCGCGATTTCGCCAGAACCGTCGCAGGCGACCTGGAGGGTCTTGATGCGAATGACCTCTGGCGGCGGAATCTTGGATGGCATGAGCGGCAATTAGGAGCGCGAGGCGGCGCTCACAAGCTTGTCGGCTGGATATGGCGCTCTTATGCGGCGAGACGTCATGGACGAGCCCGCAATCCGCATTGAAGAGCTGTCGAAGACCTATGCTGGCGGCAAGCGCGCGCTCAACGAGGTAAGCTTCGACGTTCCGCGAGGGCAGATCTTCGGGCTGCTCGGGCCCAACGGCGCGGGCAAGTCGACCTTGATCAACATCCTCGCCGGCCTGGTGGTGAAGACCAGCGGCGACGTCACGATCTGGGGCTTCGACATCGAAGAGCATCCGCGCAACGCGAAGCGCTCGATCGGCGTCGTGCCGCAGGAGATCATCTTCGATCCATTCTTTACTCCGCGCGAAACGCTGGAGATCCAGGCCGGGCTGTACGGAATCCCGGCGGGCGAGAGGCAGAGTGACGAACTGCTCGCGGCAATGCACCTGACCGACAAGGCCAATGCCTATTCGCGCACTCTGTCGGGTGGCATGAAGCGGCGGCTGCTGGTTGCCAAGGCAATGGTTCACTCGCCACCGATCCTGGTGCTGGACGAGCCGACCGCGGGCGTCGACGTCGAGCTTCGTCGCCAGCTGTGGGATTATGTGCGCAAGCTCAACGCGCAGGGCGTCACCATCGTGCTGACGACCCACTATCTGGAAGAGGCCGAGGAGCTGTGCGACCGGATTGCGATCATCAATCACGGTCGCGTCATCGCCAATGAGCCGACGCGAGAACTGGTGTCCAAGGCTCAGGAGAAGGCGGTCGTCGTCACCTTCGATCGGGACGTTGCGCAGGTGCCCGCCGATCCGAGTTTTGAGAATATCGAGCTCATCGACGAGCGGACGCTGTCGATCACTTACCGCAAGGACAAGATGAACGCCGGGCAGGTGCTCGCCTTGCTTACCTCCGAAGGCCTTGGGATCGTGGACGTGTCGACGCGCGACCCCGACCTGGAGGACGTATTCCTGAGCCTTACGGCGGAAACCCAGGAAGCCGCGTGAAGACCACCGCCGACGTCCTCATCGTCGGCTCGGGCGCGGCGGGGCTGACGGCGGCGCTGAACCTTGCCGAGAGCCACACAGTCGCGGTGATCGCCAAGGGATCGCTGAGCGAGGGCGCGACGAGCTGGGCGCAGGGCGGAATCGCCGCGGTGCTGGAGGAAGGCGACAGTTTCGAAGCGCACGTCAACGATACGATGATCGCCGGCGCCGGCCTCAACGACAGACAAGTCGTAGAGCACGTCGTCGAGGCGGCACCGCGCGCGATCGGGCACCTCGTCGAGCTCGGCGTGCCATTCGCACAGGAAGGCGATGCGCTGCACCTGACCCGCGAGGGGGGCCACAGCCATCGCCGCATCGTTCATGTCGCCGACGCCACAGGCTACGCCGTGCAGCAGGCCCTCGAGGCGGCGGCCAACAAGCATCCGAACATCACGCTTGTACCGGACATGGTCGCAGTCGATCTCGTCACCGGCCGGCACGCGACCCACTTCTCAACCAGCGGCGCGGTGCACGGCCTCTACGCCTACAACCGCAAGAAGAAGCGGGTCGAGACGCTGACGGGCAGGGCGACGATCCTCGCTACGGGCGGCGCGGGCCGCGCCTATCTCTATTCGACCGCGCCGCGAGGAGCGACGGGCGATGGCATCGCCATGGCGTGGCGGGCCGGCTGCCGAATCTCCAACATGGAGTTCATGCAGTTCCACCCGACCTGCCTCTACAACCTCGAGGTCAAGAACTTCCTGATCACCGAGGCGGTGCGCGGCGAGGGCGGACAGCTCAAGCTCCCGCCCGGCGTGAAGGGTGGCGGCAAGCGCTTCATGCCCCAGTTCGACGACCGCGCCGAGCTCGCCCCTCGCGATATTGTCGCCCGGGCGATCGACCATGAGATCAAGCGGCTCGGGCTGGACTATGTCCACCTCGACATCTCGCACCGCGACCCCGAGTTCGTGAAGGCGCACTTCCCCAACATTTACGACAAGCTGCTCGGGCTCGGCATCGACATAACCGCTGAGCCGATCCCGGTCGTGCCCGCGCAGCATTACACCTGCGGCGGCGTCGTCGTGGACCTGCATGGCTGCACCGATGCCGCGGGCCTGTACGCGGCGGGCGAGGTCACTCAGTCAGGACTCCACGGCGCCAATCGGCTTGCCTCCAACAGCCTGCTCGAATGCTTGGTATTCGGCGAGGCAGCGGCGAGGCACATCGCAGCGAACTTCTCCGACCTCGCTGACGTGCCGGACATCCGGGCATGGGACGAAAGCCGAGTCACCGACAGCGACGAGGAAGTGGTCATCGCCCAGACCTGGGGCGAGATCCGCCGCTTCATGTGGAATTATGTCGGCATCGTTCGCACCACCAAACGGCTCGAGCGCGCCAAGCACCGCATCGACCTGCTCCGGCGAGAGGTGAACGATTATTACAAGAACTTCCGGGTCACGCCGGACCTGATCGAGCTTCGCAACCTGGTGGAGGTCGCCGACCTCATCATCCGCTCCGCGCTCAGCCGGCACGAAAGTCGCGGGTTGCACTATACGCTCGATTTTCCGGGACTGCTGCCCGAAGCGAAGGACACGGTGCTGGTGCCCTAGCTGATCCGCGTTACGGTGATTTCGTTGTTGCGATGAGCAGCAGCATGTTAGTCGCCGGTCGCGGAGGAGCGTTCATGCTTGACGAGTCGCGAGCAGTTGCTCCCGAGGATATTCTGATCACAGAGCATCTCTACGGGCGCAATGCCCGGCCCGATGATCTGCAGGCCGAAGTTGCCGCCTATCGTGAACTGTCGACCATGATGACGCGCGATCCCGTCGCGGCAATCGACCGGTTCCTGGAGCTCGCGATCGAGCTTTGCCCGGCGGCGGGGACCGCGGGGTTGAGCGAGCTTGTCGAAGAGCCTCAGGGGACGCCTTACTTCGCATGGACAGCCTTGTCAGGAGCGCTTGCCGAATATGTCGGCGGCACCACGCCGCGGGATTTCAGTCCCTGCGGCTTATGCCTCGACAGCCACCACACGGTCCTGGTCGAGACCCCCGCTCGCGTCTTCCCCTACTTCAACGATGCGCAGCCGGCGATCGTCGAAGGGCTGATCGTGCCCCTCTATGACACCGGCAAGAAGGCGTTGGGAACGCTCTGGGTGACGAGCCATGAGCGTCACGCGCGATTCGACGCGACGGACGCGCGGGTCATGGAGCAGCTCGCTGTCCAGCTCGTGCTGGCGATCAAGCTGCGGCGGAAAGCCAAGCTGATGCTCGAGCTGGAACAGGCATCACACGACAAGGAGATGCTGGTCATCGAGGTGCGTCACCGGGTCAAGAACATGATCCAGATGACCTCCTCGCTACTCCAGCTTCAGGAAGGAGCGCTCCGCTCCGACGAGGCGCGGGCGGCGCTTCGGGAGGCCCAGAGTCGTTTGCTGGTGATGGCGAGCGTCTATGAGGCGCTGATTCACCCGGATTCGGACGGACGGTTGGTTAATGTGGGCGCCTTGGTGGAAATGCTCACAGCGGCGCTCAGCGAAAGCGGCCGGCGTTCCGACATCGTTAGGATCGCCACTGATTGCGAGCCCATACTGCTCGACGTCGACAGTGCCGTTCCGCTCGGACTTATCGTCAACGAGGCGGTGACCAATGCGCTGAAGCACGCCTTCCCTGACGATCAGGCTGGAGAAATTTGTGTCGACTTGCGCAAATGGTCCAAATCGATTCGGCTCGTCATTCGCGACAACGGTCGTGGATTCGCGGCAGCACGCCGCGAGGGAAGCCTCGGAATGCGGCTGATGACCAGCCTCGCACGCCAGCTGCGGGCGTCGCTCACAGTCGATGGATCGAATGGCGGCAAGATCGAACTGGCATGGACCAGCCCACTGGCCGAAGAAATCACAGAGAAGCAGTCGCTCATGCTGCAATAGCGGCACGGCCGCGCCTCTCAAACGTCCTCGTGCTTCTGGAGGAGGGGGAGCAGCGTGGCGATGAGCCGACGGCCCCCTTCGTAGGAGGCCACGGAATGCTCCGCGATCACCTTGCCGTCCTTGGAGAAGACCACCTTGAACGGCATGCGATCGCCGCGAGCCTCGACAATTTCGGCAGTCGTCGTCGCGGTGTCGGGCATTGCCAAGAGCTACCACTCCCCTCTTACGTTCGACTGTCCGGCAAATGAATTCTGGTGCGACCCTCGCAATTGGGATCGCTCGAATCTCGCCTCCCGCAGTCCTACATTGTGCTTGGCTTTAATCCCGCCGCCACCCTGCTAAACCGCTCCCTTCATGTCCGAGACCGAAACGACCGAAGCTCCCGCGACTGCGGCCCCCGACGCCGCGACGAAGAACCATCTGTATCTGGTCGACGGGTCCAGCTACATTTTCCGCGCCTATCACCGGCTGCCGCCGCTCACGAACCGGCACGGGATTCCGGCCGGCGCGGTCTATGGTTATACGACCATGCTGTGGAAGCTCGCCGACGGTCTTACCAGGGCGGACGGACCGACGCACATGGCGGTGATCCTCGATGCGTCAGAGCATACCCACCGCAACGAGATGTACGACCAGTACAAGGCGCACCGGCCGCCTCCCCCTGAGGACCTCGTCCCGCAATTTCCACTGATCCGGGTCGCCACGCGCGCCTTCTCGATTCCCTGCATCGAGGAAGCGGGGCTGGAGGCGGACGACATCATCGCCTGCTACGTGACGGAGGCCAAGAAGATCGGCTGGAAGGTGACGATCGTCAGCTCCGACAAGGATCTGATGCAGCTCATCGACGAGGATGCCGGAATCGACATGCTCGACACGATGAACGATCGGCGGATCGACGAAGCCGCGGTGCTCGACAAGTTCGGCGTCGGCCCGGAGAAGGTCGGGGACGTGCTCGCACTGATGGGCGACAGCGTGGATAATGTGCCGGGAGTGCCGGGGATC
>DASSIU010000290.1:0-3802 GCA_035691585.1 Sphingomicrobium sp.
ATTTCGCCGTTCGAGCGCCTCGTCTATGATTTCAAGAACCACCATCCGCGCCCCGAGGCGCTGGGACGCCGCCCGTTCCTGGTGCAGATCGGCTCGACGATCATCTTTTTCGCGCTGCCCGCGTCCATCCTTCTGAACCTCGTCGGCCTGTCCGCAGCGGTGGCTGGTTGGGCAATCGCGGGGACGGTGGTCCTGATCCTCGGCGGAACTCTGGCGCAATATTTCCATGGAACTCTGCATCGCCCCGACAATCCGTGGATCGTTCATGCGATGCGCAAGGTCGGCCTGCTGATGACCCCCGAAGCGCATGCGCTCCATCATGCGACGCTACGCCAGGACTTCGCGACCAATACCGGTTGGTCCAATCCTCTGGTGAACGTGATCTTCCGCGCCTCGATCCGGCGCGGGTGGCTTAGCGAAGCCGGACTGGAGCCGCGTTAGCTTAGCACCCGTGCCTGCTCCTGCGGGCTGCCCGCCATTCGACGACCGAGCACGAGCTTGAAGATCACGAACGCGACCAGACCGAATGCCGCACTGGCGACATGAATCAGCCAGAAGGTGGTGGTCGGCAGGCTCGAATAGAGACCGCCGACATAGCCGACCACCGCGTTGGCGATGAAGAAGGACAGATAATAGAGCCCGATCACCGTCGCCGTGATCTGCTTGGGCGAAATCTTGGAGAACAGAGCGAGGCTGATCGGCAGGACGTGCGCGAAGCCTATGCTGTTGCAGAGCTCGAACAGCATCGGCCAGAACAGGCTGATCTTGCCTCCCGACGGCTGCGTCAGCGCTGCCATGAAAAGGCATAGGCCACCCGCGACGGTGAAGACGCTGCCGATGATCATCTTGGTGATCTCGTCGGGTTCCTGGCGGCGCGTCCCATACCATTTCCAGAAGGCCGCGACGGCCACGAGCATGGCGAAGCTGACGGTCGCGTCGACGGTGATGAGCCAGCTGCTGGTGTGGTTGAGCAAGGTGAGGTCGAACTGCTGGTCACCCCAGGTGAGATAGGCGTTGAAAATCTCCTGGTTGGTCAGGAGGGAGACGGCAAGCACTGGAATCAGGGTGATCAAGTAGATCACGCACAGCCAATCGTCGCGCGTTAGCGGCTCGCGCAGCACCGGGTCCTCGCTTGGCGTGGCCAGCTCCTCCGGCGCAAGATAGCGGCGACCCGACACGTAGATGATCAGGCCGAGGACCATCACCACGCCGGCGCATCCGAAGCCGTAGTGCCACCCGACTTTTTGCCCAAGCGTTCCGGAGATCAGCGGTGCGGCGATTACGCTGACGTTGATGAAGATGTAGAAGATCTGGAACGCCATCGCCCGCCTGAGGTCGTTCGGACCGTAGAGAGCGCCGACCTGCGTCGCGATATTGCCCTTGAAGGCGCCGACCCCGAGCACCAGCGCGATCAGCGCAAACACGAACGCGGGCTCGATCGCCATCAGGAAATGGCCGATCGCCATCAGCACGCCGCCGAGGACGAGGGTCCGGTTCCGACCGAGCCATTTGTCCGCAATGAATCCGCCGATGATGGGCGTCAGATAAACCAGCGCGGTGTAGGTGCCGAAGATCGCCGAGGCGAGCGGCTGACCCGAAATGCCGTGATACAGGTGCGCCTGCACCCAGGTGAGACCTGCGACCTTCTCCATGCGGTCCGGGACCAGCAGGTAATTGACCATGTAGAGCACCAGCAGGGTCTGCATGGAGTAATAAGAGAAGCGTTCGCACGCCTCGGTGAAGCCGAGGAAGCCGAGGCCCTTCGGGTGACCGAGGAACGCTCGGTCGCTGCGGTCGACTTGCTCGAGGTCGGGGGTGGCTTCGGCGACGCTCATTGTGGGCTCCCAACGTTCGGGGCGGGGTTCGGCTGCGGTTCGAGAATTCGGCCAAGGCTTCGGCCGGAGAGGAGCATCACGACTCCACCTGCTGCGCCGATGCAGGCATGGAGCGCCCAGAAGCTCACCGGCGTCATTTTTTCATAATAGGCACCGATGCGACCGATCAGGTTGTTGGCGACGAAGAGCGTGAGGAAGCAAACCCCCATCATCGTCGCGTTGATCTTCGGAGGGGCGGCGCGGGAAACCAGCGCGAGCAGCGTCGGCCAGAAATACATGAAGCCGACGCCCTGGATCGCACAGAACAGCACCGGCCAGACCCAGAGAACTCGACCCGGCGAAACTGCGATACCGACCAGCAAGACCAGATACGCGCCGCCACAGATGAACGAGCCAATCGCGATCTTGGTCAGGGCATTGGGCTCGCCCCCGGCGCGCGCTTGGCGGTCCCACAATGCGAACAGGAACGGCACCGAGACGATGCTGGCGAGCGGATCGACGGAATAGAACCATTCGATCGGGATTCTGAAGCCGCCTGCATTGAGGTCCGCATGAGCCTGGAGCCAGACGGGCAGGACATTGGCGAGCTGGTAATAAGCGATGTACGCCAGCACGGTGATCGCCATGACGGCAATTAGCGCGGCCACGGTAGTCCTGTCGTTGCTCGTCAGCGGAGCGGTCGCCGATCTCGCTTTGCGTTCGACGCGCGCGGGCAGGTAGCGATAGCCGCTGAGATAGACGCCGAGCGCTCCGAGCATGAACAGTGCCGCAGTACCGAAGCCAATGTGCCAGCCGTAGCGGTCGCCCAGATAACCGCACAGCAGAGGCCCCGTCACGGCACCGAAGTTGATCGCGGTGCTGAAGATCGCAAACCCGCGGGTCCGCCGCGCTTCGTCATCGGGCGGGTAGACGCTGCCGACCTGCGCCGAAATGTTTCCCTTGAGCAGCCCCGAGCCGACGATCAGCAGCAAAAGCGCGAGCAGGAAACTCTGGTCGAAGGTCATGGCGAGGTGGCCTCCGGCCATGGACAGCGCGCCAAGCACGACGGCGCTGCGCTGGCCGATACGATCGCCGAGCCAGCCGCCGAGCACCGGCGTGAAATAGACGAACCCCGAGTAGAGACCGAAAATCTGCGAGGCGAGCGCCTGTGTCGATAGGGTCCCGAAGATGCCCTCGATCGATCCGCGAAAGGCCGCGAAGCCCACGACATGCTCGACGTGACCAGGCAGCAGCAGCTGATTGACCATGTACAGCACCAGCAGCGCCGCCATGCCGTAATAGGAAAAGCGCTCCCAGGCCTCCGTGAAGGCGAGGTAAGCGAGGCCCGGCGGATGGCCAAAGAAAGTGCGGGCTCGCCGTTGGTCGAGCGCTATCGCTGGCGCGCTGTTAATGGCCGGCTCCCCTTCCGGAATGTCGCGCCGCCCTAGCAACGAAAGGGGGCTCCGGCATTAACTTTTAGACGGAGCGGCGACTCGCCTTTCTTTATTTGGGCGGCGCCTGGTCGGCCTGCTGTTGCTCTTGGCTGTCGCGCTTGTCCTGGTGAATCTCCTGGATCAGGCAGCCCGTCCAGCCGCCTGGTCCGACCGCCGTGCAGCTGCCTGGCCCGGTATTGCCGACGGTCATCAGCGGCCTGGCGCGCTGCGCCCAGGATTCGCGCTGCTGCCTGGTTCCCTGCAGCTGCTGGTTCTTTGGAAGCCGATAGCGCTCGGTCTCCGGCCGCCGGTTGCAGACGTAAATCTGGCTGTCGGTCGAACGCGGGCACGGATCGGCCCCATAAACCGTGATCATGCTCGTCGCTTGAGCGACGGCGGGCGTCTCAGGCACCGCGAAACCGCCGGCGAAGACGGCTGTCGCGGCCATCGTCATCATTAGCCTGGTCATGATTCAGCCCGTCCTTTCGAAAGATTCAGCGGCTGGGCCGCCCATTCGTTCCTCATATCCGCTTGGATAGTTCAATGGCCACCCTG
>DASSIU010000291.1:0-3597 GCA_035691585.1 Sphingomicrobium sp.
GCCGGCAGCGGCTGCTTGCGGTTGGCAGCGCTGTCGGGCGCAGTGCCGCTCTCCTCCAGCCCGCGCGCATAACCCGCATAGACGATGATCGACGTCGTCACGTTCGCCGCCGCCGTGGCATTGTAGAGCAGTGGACTGGAACGGGTAATCGCTGGAGCTTCACCTGGGATGTCCGTCTGCTTGCGGAAACGCGCCTTCGAAATTCCGAAGCTGATTTCCCCGACATTCTTCCACCGGCCGTCATAGGCGACGCCCACCGTCGTCTGTTGGACCCGGTCATGGCTCTCTTCAGTGAAATGGAATGTATCGGGCTTGGGCGCGGTCACATCCTCGCCGATCCGGCCCGGGCCGAAATCGATGAACTCGGAGCCGCCGAACTCTCGCTTTGCATCGCGCCGACGGACACTGAGATGGATCACATGTAGCCGCGGCCCGTCAGGGATGCTGTGGGTGAGCCGGATCTCGCCGCTATTCGACTGTTGCTTGTTCGGAGGGTCAACGAACAGCTGCCGGTCCCCGCTTCCGTCAGGCTGTTCATTGACGAACAGGCCAGAATAGCTGTGCTTCACGTCCCACACCGAGCGGAAAGCACCGGCACGCAGGACCCAGTTTTGGGACAGCCGCGCCGAGGCGAGCAGGCCTTCGTCCAAGCCCTTGTAGCGGAAATCGGCCCAGCCGGGGCCTTCGTTGTGGTCGACCCGCGGCAGTTTGGGGAGGAACGGCCCGGCGGGCACGTAGAAGGTTCCCGCTTCATCGTCATAGTCGTTGTTGAGCGACCAGAATGGCATGATCTCGATCGCGCGGGTCGGCCTCCAGCGCAGGATCAGGCTTTCGGTGTGATTGAAATTGTTGGTCCCATCGGGAAACGCCTGATGAGTCCCGTTGAAGCCGTAACCCACTGACAGCTTAGGGTTGACGGGCAAGGTGCCGTCCACCTCGACACCGTAGGTTCCGTAGCTATCCCAGTTTGCCACCATCGAGGCGCCGGCCTTATCCCCGGGCTCGCGAAGCGTCTGGTCGACGATGCCGCTTGGTGCAGTGAACGGATATCCCTGCGCCGACAGGCCCACTTTGATACTGGTCGAATCCACGATCGTGCCCGAGAGGCCCCACTGCTGGTCGAAATAGAGGCCGTTGATCCTGAGGTTCCCGGCGGCCACAGGAGAGAATCCGCGGACGTTTCCGGAATTATAGATGCCGAGGCTCTCGCGGCCGACGCTGAAGCCGAACGCGTCCTCCGCCTGCGTGACCGCATTCTCGTCGGATCGGGACTGGGCATAGCCGGCGGTTGGCACGCACGCCAAAGCCGCGGCGCCGATCTTGCCTGCACAGCGCCGCAGCGAACCCATCGACCGCTTCCCTTTTAGCCCGAGGCCCGGCACGCCATGTCGCCAATGGTCATCAGGCCGACGGCGATTTCTGCAAGACGCGGCGACGCTTCGATATATCTGCGAACGGCGGCGAACCGGTGCCCTTGTTGATCCTGCTGACTATAGGATGGTTCGATGCGCAACCTGTTCGTGACCAAACTTTACGAGGCCGAACTCGGCGACGAGGCCCCGCTCGACCAGCTCGCCCACTCAATCCGAAGCCTTTCGAAAGACGACGAGGCTGGTCGGTGCTGGTCGAAGGAGCATCACTACTCGGGCTATACGAGCTACGCCTCGCTCGACGACTTGCGCAAGCGAGATCCAGCATTTGGTGACCTGGCCCGCCACCTGACTCGCCATGCGGCAAAGTTCGCGCGAGATTCCGAGTTTGACCTGGCGCGCAAACCGAAGCTCGACAGCTTGTGGGTCAATCTGTTGAAAGCTGGTGGACACCACAGTGGACACATCCATCCGCACAGCCTCATTTCGGGAGTGCTTTACATCGAGGCGCCCTCCGGCTCCGGCGCGATCCGGTTCGAGGATCCCCGCCTGCCGCTGATGATGGCGGCACCCCAGCGTCCGGACAGCTTCGTCAGCATCGAGCCACGTCCGGGACTCGTGTTGATGTGGGAGAGCTGGCTGCGACACGAAGTGCTTCCCGGTAAAGGCCGCGGCGAACGGTTGAGCATCTCGTTCAACTTCGCCTAAAGGGCCCGCACCTTCCGTCTCCAACCCCCGAGAAAAACATGGGCTTCCGCTGCGGCATCGTCGGCCTGCCGAACGTCGGCAAATCGACGCTTTTCAATGCCTTGACCGAGACCGCCGCAGCACAGGCGGCGAACTATCCGTTCTGCACGATCGAGCCCAATGTGGGCCGGGTTGCGGTACCCGACCCCCGGCTCGACAAGATCGCCGCAATCGCCAAGTCGGCGCAGGAGATCGAGACACAGATCGAGTTCGTCGACATCGCCGGGCTGGTGCGCGGTGCCTCCCAGGGCGAAGGCCTGGGCAACCAGTTTCTCGCCAACATCCGCGAAGTCGACGCCATCGTCCACGTGCTGCGCTGCTTCGAAGGCGGTGACGTCACCCATGTCGAGGGTCGCGTCGATCCCATCGCGGATGCGGAGACGGTGGAGACCGAGCTGATGCTCGCCGACCTCGACAGCCTCGAGCGGCGCGTCCCGAACATCGTCAAGAAGGCGCAGCAGGGCGACAAGGACGCGAAAATCGAAGCGTCCGTCCTGGTCCAGGCGCTGGAGCTGCTTCGAGCCTCAAAACCGGCAAGACTGACGCGACCCAAGGACGCCGAGGAAGCGAAGGCGCTTCACCGGGCCCAGCTCCTCACCGCCAAGCCCGTGCTCTACGTCTGCAATGTCGACGAGGGCGATGCGGCCGCTGGAAATGCCTTATCGCAACGAGTGTTCGACAAGGCAGCCGCAGAAGGCGCCAAGGCGGTGGTCATCTCCGCCGCGATCGAAGCGGAAATCGCCACCCTTCCGGGCGACGAACGCGAGGCATTCCTGTCCGATCTCGGGCTTCACGAGACCGGCCTCAATCGAATGATCCACGCCGGCTATGAGTTGCTCGGCCTGATCACCTTTTTCACCGCCGGCCCGAAGGAATCACGGGCGTGGACCGTCCATCGCGGCGCCAAGGCCCCCGAGGCCGCCGGGGAGATCCACACCGACTTCGAACGCGGCTTCATCCGCGCCGAGACCATCGCCTACGACGACTATGTCAAATGCGGCGGCGAAGCGGGCGCCCGTGACGCGGGCAAGCTTCGCTCCGAGGGCAAGGATTACATCGTCCAGGACGGCGACGTGATGCTGTTCCGCTTCAATGTCTAGGGAGCGCGGTTCTCCCGCAACAGCAGGATCGCGAGCAATGCCGGGATGACGACGCCGAAATAGCTGCACCACAGCGGAATCGTATGGCTTCCGATGATGATCTGGAAATGCGTGAAGATACGATAGACGTGGACCAGCGCCGCGGCGAAAAACACCAGCGCCGCAATCATCGTGAACGGTCTCGAGCCCATTACAGCCCCTCCCCCAACTGCCCCTGAGCGACAATCATAACCGAGTTTGGTCCATTTCGGAATTGGCACGCAGCAGGCGCTCGGTGGGCTTCAATGTCAGCAGCACCCAAAGCATTCCAAACGCCCAGCCCCCGATCACGTCACTTGGCCAATGGACACCGAGCATGACTCGGCTGATGCCGATCAATA
>DASSIU010000292.1:0-6233 GCA_035691585.1 Sphingomicrobium sp.
AGGGTCAGGTGCGCGGTGAAGGCCAGCGCGCACAGCACCGAGCTGGTGCAGATGTTCGACGTCGCCTTCTCGCGTCGGATATGCTGTTCGCGGGTGGAGAGCGTCAGGACGAAGCCGCGCTTCCCCTCTGCATCGACCGTCTCGCCGGCGAGCCGACCCGGCATCTGCCGGACATGCTTTTCCCGGCAGGCAAACAAGCCGACATAGGGACCGCCGAACTGCAGCCCGACGCCAATCGACTGTCCTTCGCCCACCACGATGTCCGCGCCCATTTCGCCCGGCGACTTGATCAATCCCAGCGCAACCGGCTCGGTCACGACGGCGATCAGCAAGGCGCCGGCCGCATGTGCCGCCTCCGCGATCGGCGTCAGGTCGGTGATGCGGCCGAGGATGTCGGGATATTGCACGACCACAGCGCTCGTTTTCTCGTCGATCTTGCCGATCAGCCGCTCGGTATCGGGCTCGGCGCTCAGCTCCGGAAGCGCGGTCGCAAGCGCATCCTCGCTGAACTGCGCCATCGTCTTGGCGACCTCGACGTAATGCGGGTGAACGCCCGACGAAATGACCGTCTTGTTGCGGCGCGTGATCCGGTGCGCCATCAGGATGGCTTCCCACATCCCGGTCGAGCCGTCGTACATCGACGCATTGGCGACCTCGCACCCGAACAGCCGCGCGACCTGCGTCTGGAACTCGAACAGCATTTGCAGCGTGCCCTGGGCGATCTCGGGCTGGTAGGGCGTGTAGCTGGTCAGGAACTCGCCGCGCTGGATGATATGATCGACGCTCGCGGGTACGTGATGCCTGTAAGCACCGCAGCCAAGGAAGAAGGGCACGTCGCCCGCGACCATGTTCCTCCGGGACAAGGCGGTCATGTGCCGCTCCACCGCCATTTCGGACGCGTGCATCGGCAGGCCGTGGATGGGACCGTTAAGCCGAGCCTCCTCGGGCACGTCGCGGAACAGCTCGTCGATCGAACCTGCACCGATGACGCGCAGCATCTCGCTGCGGTCGGCGTCGCTCAGCGGCAAGTAACGCATCAGTGGGGCTTCCTCATGATGAAGCGAAGGCGGACATAATCCGCGACATTCGAGCCGACGCGATCGGCGACTGCAGCGCCGATCTCTGCGCGCTGTTCCTCGGGCACTCCGGCGCGGTCGAGCCAGCCGTTGCGGAAGGTTGTCACCCAGGCGGCGACGCCATGCTCGATCGGCGTCGGCCGCTCGATCAGTCGCGCATCGACCTCCCGGAACCCCGCGCCCTCATAAACCGAGGCGAATTCCTCGGGCGACGCATACCAGTTGCTCGCCTCGACCGGCGGCACGTAACCGCGGATGATCAGCTCTTCGTCGAGCGCTTCGCGCAGCTTCGTGATGTTCCCTTCACCACCCATTTCCCCGGCGAAGCGGCCACCCGGCTTCAGCGCCCGGAAAATTGCGCGTGCGGCTTGCTCCTTGTGAAGTACCCAGTGCAGCGTGGCGTTGGAGAATGCCGCGTCGAACTCGGCAAAAAACTGCATGTCCTCGGCAGGAAGCAGCAGCGCATCGACCCCCTTGGCGCGGGCCGCGGCGATCATCTCCGGCGAAGCGTCGACGCCGAGCACGGTCGCGCCGCGCTCGATGATCTTCAACGTCAGCGTCCCCTCGCCGCAGCCGACGTCCAGGATCCGCTCGCCGGGCTTTGGATCGAGCAGGTCCAGCGCCGCGCCGCCCAACGCCGCGACAAAGCTACCGACCTTCGCGTAGTCGGCGGCATTCCACTTGCTGGTCGAGGCGGTCACCTGGCTCAAAGCGTCTTGATCCACTCGCGATACGCGCTCTCGTCCATCAGTCCGTCGAGCTCGCTCGGGTTGTCGAGCTTGAGCTTGAAGAACCAGCCCTGCCCCTCGGGATCGCTGTTCACCAGCGAAGGATCGTCGGCCACTGCCTGATTGCCTTCGGTGACCTCACCCGAGACCGGCGCGTAAACGTCGGACGCAGCCTTCACCGATTCAACGACTGCGGCCTCCTGCCCCTTCGATACTCGGCGACCCGCCTCCGGCACTTCGGCGAACACGATGTCGCCGAGCTGTTCCTGCGCGTGGTCGGAAATGCCGACGGTGGCGGTGTCGCCCTCGACCCGGACCCATTCGTGTTCCTTGGTGAAATAGACAAGCATCAGGCGGCTCCCTTGCGGTAATAGCGGTGCGGAACGAAGGGCATAGGCACCACACGGGCCTCGAACAGCTTTCCGCGCTGCTCGAGTTTCAGGGGGGTGCCGTCTGTGGCGAGATGGCTCGCGACATAGCCCATGGCAATCGGGCGCTGCAGCGATGGCGAGAAGCCGCCGCTGGTGATCTTGCCGACTTCATTGCCTTCAGCATCGAGCACGAGCGCGCCCTCGCGGACCGGCTGCCGACCGTCGATCTCGAAGCCGACACGCTTCTGCGGGGGCTCGTTCTGGAGTTCGGCGAGGATGCGGAGCGCACCGGGGAACCCGCCCTCGGCGCGGCGACGCTTGTTGATCGCGAAATTGAGGTCGGCCATGACTGGCGTCGTATCGAGGTCAAGGTCGTGGCCATAGAGCGGCAGGCCCGCCTCTAGCCGAAGCGAATCGCGCGCGCCGAGGCCGATCGGCTTGGCAAGCTCATGCTCGCAAATCGCATCAGCCAGCGCCGCGACTGCCAAGCCGGGTACAGAAATCTCGAACCCGTCCTCGCCGGTGTAGCCCGAGCGGCTGATCCAGAGGCTATGCCCCTGCCAGTTGAAAGATCGCGCCTGCATGAACCCCAGCTCGGCAACGCCGGGGATGATCGTCTCCAGCACGTCCACGGCGCGCGGACCCTGCAGCGCGAGGAGCGCCTGTTCTTTCATGTAATCGACCACGACCTCGGCCGGCAGGCGGTTGCGCATCACCTCGATATCGCCGTGCTTGGTCGCGCCGTTGACGACCACGTAGAAATCGTCGCCCCGTCGCGTCGCCATCAAGTCGTCGATGATCCCGCCGTCGTCGTCGAGCAGCAGCGAATATTTGGGCTTCATGTCGGCCGCGGCCTGGAAATCGCCCGGCATCAAGGCCTCGAGCGCAGAATCCACGTTGCGGCCGTGGATGAACAGCTGGCCCATGTGGCTGACGTCGAACAAACCGGCATTCTCGCGAGTCCACAAATGCTCGGCCATGATGCCCTCGTACTGGACGGGCATTGCGTAACCGGCGAACGGCACCATGCGAGCGCCTCGAGCGCGATGCCATGCATCGAGCGGAAGCTTGTCCAGCTCTTGCGCCCAAACGGAAACTTCGCTGCTCATCTTCCAAGCGCTCCGGCAAAGGGTGCGACGGACAAGACTCGCCCGAGCCGTGCCAGCCGCCCCCGTCTGTCTCTAGCGCCTGAGAGCTTTGCCCCTTCGGCGGCCCCAATTGGGGCGCTTTCCAGACTGTCAGGCGCGCGCGGTCCCTGATGCCTGAGAGATTCCGGGGGCGGTTGCTCCTTCGGCGCCGCCGAGCTTCTCACGAAGACCCAGCGGTCTCTCCCGCGCGGCCATTCCGGAAGCTCACGCCTCCGGCGACGCGCGGTGCCTTGGCTGGCCCCGTCAACCAAGTCAACGCGACTTTCGGTGAGATCCTAGCGCGTTGCGTTATATTTGAGCTGGTCCGGCGTCATCTCGAAGCCGACCAGATGTTCGAAGGTTGCCTTCGCGACGGCATCGCGGACGCCGGGGTCCGACATCGGATCGATCGCGGCGTCCGCTTCGCCGGCCTTGCGCGGGCGCGTGAGGATCGCGCGGACGTTAGCCGGAAGGGTCGATGCGTAGCGGCTGACGCGGATGCTCGCCTGTCCACGCGTGGTTGCGTGCTGACTTCCCGCGGGGAAATTGAGCGCGACGGCGCCGACCTGCTTCGCCTCGATATTGGTGCCGCCGCGAAGCGCGACATCGAAATAGGGCAAGATCACCTGCCGGGCCGGCCCGGCGTCGCGACGAAGGCCGGTGACGGTGAAGGTGACGGTCGAAATGACGTCGTTGCCGGCATCCTGGCAGGTCGATCTCAGCTGGGTCATGGTCGCGGTCACGTCGATCGCTCGCGAATCCGTGCTGCCTTGCGGATCGAACAGCGTGATGTCGCCCGTCCCCGTCGGAATCCCGGCAATCGGGCAATTGCTGCGCACCGCATAAACGCCTCCCCCGTTCTCCGAGGTGATGTCGCCGGCGTGACGACAACCGGTGAGCAACGTCAGTGCAACGAGAGCGGCGAGGCGAAGCTTCACTGTGGCGAGATCCTTAAACGGCAGTCTTGGCCCGCGTTCATAGGAAGGGCCTTCTAAGCCTGCAAGCGATGCCTTACATGGCCTGCACGGTGCATGAACTACCCTCCCTTCGAGTGCTGATCGCGGCCCCACGCGGCTTCTGCGCCGGTGTCGACCGGGCGATCCAGATCGTCGAGCTTGCGCTCGAGCGGTTCGGCGCGCCGGTCTACGTGCGGCACGAGATCGTCCATAACCGGTTCGTGGTCGACCGGCTGCGGGGGCTCGGCGCGGTGTTCGTCGACGAGCTCGACGAAGTCCCTGACGATCGGCCCGTCGTCTTCTCCGCCCACGGAGTACCCAAGTCGATACCGGCGGCGGCGCAGACCCGTGGCCTCACCTATGTGGACGCCACCTGCCCGCTCGTTTCCAAGGTGCACCGGCAGGCGCAAAGGCTGATCGAGGAGGGCCGGCATATCCTGTTCATCGGCCATGCCGGACATCCGGAAGTGATCGGCACCTTCGGGCAAGTTCCGGAGGGATTCATCACCCTCGTCGAAACCGTCGCCGATGTTGAAAGCCTCCGCCTGAATGACAAGAGCAATCTGGCCTTCCTGACCCAGACGACCCTTTCAGTGGACGATACGGCGGCCATCGTCGACGCGCTGAAGGCTCGCTTCCCCACCATTCGCGCTCCGCGCAGCGAGGACATTTGTTACGCCACCTCGAACCGGCAGGCGGCAGTGAAGTCAATCGCCGGCCAGTGCGATCGGCTGCTCGTCATCGGCGCTCCGAATAGCAGCAATTCGCTTCGCCTCGCCGAGGTAGCCGAGCGCCTCGGCGTTCCGTCGCGCCTGATCGAACGCGCGGCGGATATCGACTGGGAGTGGCTCGGCCAACCGAGAACCGTTGGCATTACCGCCGGAGCCTCCGCGCCCGAAGTCCTGGTCCGGGAAGTCGTCGACGCGCTGCGTTCGAGCTTCGACGTCACCGAGGAAGTGGCGGACCACAGCCCCGAACGAATGGTCTTCAAGCTGCCGCGCGAGCTCATCCCTGACCGGGCTGCCTGAGGTCGAGATGTTCACCGACGGCGCGTGCCGCGGCAATCCTGGTCCCGGCGGCTGGGGCGTGCTGCTGCGCATGGGCGACAAGGAACGCGAGCTTTCGGGCGGCGAACCGCTGACCACCAACAATCGGATGGAATTGCTTGCGGCCATTCGCGGGCTCGAAGCGCTGAAGAAGCCGTGCCGGGTGCGACTGCACACCGACAGCATCTACGTCCGCGACGGGATCACCCGCTGGGTCCATAACTGGCAGCGCAACGGCTGGCGGACATCGGACAAGAAGCCGGTCAAGAATGCGGAGCTGTGGCAGGAGCTGATCGCCGCGACTGCCCCGCACCGAATCGAATGGCATTGGGTCAAAGGCCATAGCGGACATCCGGAGAACGACCGTGTCGACGCCCTCGCCTGCGCCGCGGCCGACGAGCAGCGCAAGGCCTGACCGATGCCGCCGGCGATCTGGGCGATGGTCTCGGATCATGCGGGAGACAATGCCCAGGTGCTCGCGCTTGCTGAAGAGCTCGACCTCCCGTTCGAGACCAAGCCGGTCCGCTACACCTGGCGCAAGCGCCTCCCAGGCAATGACGGTCGGGTGTCGCTGTTCTCAATCGACCGCGCGTCACGAGAGCGACTGAGGCCGCCTTGGCCCGACTTGCTCATTATCGTCGGCCCCCGCTCACAACCGGTCGGCCGCTATGTGAAGAAGGCCAGCAGCGGCCGTACCAAGGTCGTGCTCATCGGGCGGTTGCGTGCGCCAGCGAGCGCCTTCGATCTGGTCTTCGAAACCCGGCAATATGCGACTTCCGACGCTCCTAACGTTCGGCTGCTTCCAGTGGCGATGAGTCGCCGCGATTCGCCGGCCGAGGCGGACAATAAGGAACGCGACTGGCTTGAAGCGCTGCCGAGGCCCCACCTCTTGCTGATGGTCGGCGGCCCCATTCGCTATTGGAAGCTCA
>DASSIU010000293.1:0-2600 GCA_035691585.1 Sphingomicrobium sp.
CGACGCCGACGTGATCGCGTTCTGCGGCGTCCGCTTCATGGCTGAGACCGCGAAAATTCTCTCACCGGAGAAGATCGTGATCCTGCCGGACATGGACGCGGGCTGCTCGCTGGAGGACAGCTGCCCGCCTGACCAGTTCGCCGCCTTTCGCGCCGCCCATCCCGACCATATCGCACTGACCTACATCAACTGCTCGGCGGCGGTGAAAGCTCTCTCCGACATCATTGTCACCTCGTCGAGCGCCAAGATCATCCTCGACCAGATCCCGAAGGACCAGAAGATCATCTTCGGGCCTGACCGTCACCTCGGCGGCTATCTCGCGCGTCACACCGGTCGCGAGATGCTGTTGTGGCCGGGCATCTGCATCGTCCACCAGGCCTTCAGCGAGACAGAATTGCTGAAGCTCAAGGCCGAGTATCCGGATGCGCCGGTCGCCGCGCACCCGGAATGTCCGCCACACATCATCGATCATGCCGACCATGTCGGAAGCACCAAGTCGATCCTCGACTTCGCACTGAGCAGCCCCGCGCAGATGATTCTAGTCGCAACCGAACCGCACATCATCCACCAGATGCAGAAGGCGGCCCCTTTCAAGACCTTCATTGGGGTCCCTGGCGGTGACGGCAACTGCAATTGCAACATGTGCCCGTACATGGCGCTCAACACGCTCGAAAAGCTGTATGTCGCGCTTCGCGATCTTCAGCCCCGGATCGAGCTGTCTGCCGAAGTGATGGCGAAGGCCCGAGTGCCGCTCGAGCGAATGCTCGAAATGGCCGGCCGCACGGTCGGGCAGGGTGATGTGGGCATGCCGCTCATCGACCATCCGGAAGAGATCGATCCGGCAATCAGCGGCGATTGATGCAATTGTTTCGGTTCCAGAACGGAACTGCATTGCCTCATTGCCGTTAAACTCAGCGCTTGCTGGCCGCTGCACGTCTAACGGCGGGCACGGATTGTCGTTACCGGGCGAGACGGTGCAACACGGCGCGAAGATTCTCGTTAGATTGGCGAAACAGAATCAGAGAGTGAGACTGGCAATGAAAAGACTGACGAAGATCATGATGGCGACGGCGATGGTGGCAACGAGTGCGACTTCCATTTCCGTGCCCGCCGAAGCAAGGCACCACCGCCATCACTATTACGGCCGTACCTATTACCGTCATAAGGTGTGCCGTTATTCGAGTGGCACGACTGGACTTGTCGCCGGCGGCGTCGCGGGCGGCGTGATCGGCCACAGCGCGATCGGCGGTCTTGGCGGCACGGCACTTGGCGCTGTCGGCGGCGCGCTCGCGGGACGCGCGGTCGATCGGGCGTCGACAGCGCGGCGTCGCTGCTACTACCGCTAAGCGTTTGAAGCGGGCCGCCGATGCCCGCCTACGCACAGGCAAAGAGGACGGTACGGCCGCGGGAGCGTGCTTATGCGCTCGTCGCGGTCGTATTCGTTCAGGCAGCGATTGGATTCGTACTGCTAACGGGGCTCCGCGTGGACTTTACGCGATCGACGGAGATCGTTCAGCGCCTGGTCGACGTGACTCTACGCAAGCCGCCGCCACCCGTCGTGCCGGTGCAACCACCGCCCAAGCCTCAACGTCATCAAGCCGCTGCACCGAAGGCTACGCCAGAGAAGCTTGGTGGTTCACCCGGACCTCAGCCTGCGCACGCGCCACCGTCTGTGACTCCTGTGGTGGCCGTCAAAGCATCGGTCGCACCATCGGGCGGTGGCACCGGCATGGGCCCGGCGTTGGGCGCAGGGGCCGGCGGAGGTGCCGGTGGCAACGGTTATGGGGAAGATGACGGCGGCACGGACCTCGAGCAAATCGCTGGTGAGATTACCTCACGTGACTATCCCCGCCACTTGCGCGAGGCCGGCATCGGGGGCCGGGTCGGGGTGCGCTTCAAGGTCGAGCCGAACGGCAGAGTGGGAAGCTGCACGGTCACGCGCTCGAGCGGAGTCCCTGAGCTCGATGCCCTCACCTGCCGGCTGATCCAGCAGCGCTTCATCTATCGGCCGAGCACCGACCGGTTCGGACGTCCGATCGAGGACGAGGTGGATGGCGAGCACGACTGGATCGCGCCCGGTGGCTAGGAAAGCGTCTTGGCCTTCGCGTCGAGCACCGCCGTTTCCGGATAATGCTTGTCGAGGTGGCGCTTGATGATCCGCAGATTGTAGGTGTTCGAGCGGAACAGGAGGTCAGGGATAACTCCGATCACAGGAACGACCGACAGCAACCCGAGAAGCCAGTTAATCCCGACATTCCCCAGCATCCGCGACATCTGCCATTTCGACATGCCAAGATTGCGCGCCTCCCAGACGATATAGGCCCCAAGGGCTGCTGCCGCGACATCGCCGACAACGGGAATCAAATCGAGAATCGCATCGAGTCCCACTGGCTGCCTGGTGCCGGGGATGACGAACAGCCGTTCCAGCAGTCTCTCCATCGCCTCCACGCGCTGGCGGACCGACTGGGGGTCGCTGCCGAGCCCCGGCAAGGACAAGTGCGCGTCCTTCGGAGAAGCCATCAATCCGATCCTCCACCTTTCTCCTCGAGATCGGTGAGCGTGTGACGGGCATATCGGTTCCCGGCGAAGTTCTGGACTCG
>DASSIU010000294.1:0-10305 GCA_035691585.1 Sphingomicrobium sp.
GCGGCGGCGCTCAAGGCGTTCGTCGTCAATCGCATCGGCGATTTCGGTTTCAGCCTCGGTATTTTCGGCACCTTCCTGGTGTTCGGAACGGTTTCGATCCCCGCGATCCTGCACGCGGCGCCGGGAATGGCCGGGTCGACCATCGGCTTCGCGAGTATGCGGGTCGACACGATGACAGTCCTCTGCCTGCTGCTGTTCGTCGGAGCGATGGGCAAGTCGGCGCAGTTGCCGCTCCACACCTGGCTGCCCGACGCAATGGAAGGCCCAACACCGGTCAGCGCCCTGATCCATGCCGCGACGATGGTCACCGCGGGCGTGTTCATGGTCTGCCGCCTGTCGCCGATGTTCCAGCAGTCGGCCACCGCGATGCACGTCGTCACTTATATTGGAGCCGCGACGTGCCTGTTCGCGGCGACCGTCGGTTGCGCGCAAAACGACATCAAGCGGGTGATCGCTTACTCGACCTGTTCGCAGCTCGGTTACATGTTCTTCGCCGCGGGCGTCGGCGCCTACGGCGCGGCGATGTTCCATTTGTTCACCCACGCCTTCTTCAAGGCGCTGCTGTTCCTCGCGGCGGGCAGCGTGATCCACGCGATGCACCACGAGCAGGACATGCGATACTACGGCGCGCTCCGGAAGGAGATCCCGATCACCTTCTGGGTGATGGTCATCGGAACGCTGGCGATCACCGGTGTCGGCCTGGACGTCGGCGGCGGCATTGGCTTCGCGGGCTTCTGGTCGAAGGATGCGATCATCGGCAGCGCCTGGGCCAGCGGAACGGTGCCCGGCACCATCGCCTTCTGGATCGGCTCCCTGGTTGCGTTGCTGACCAGTTTCTATTCCTGGCGGCTGATCTTCCTCACCTTCTTCGGTGAACCGCGCTGGGCGGCATCCGAACATATCCAGCACGCGCTTCACGGTGAGGCGGATCATCCGGACGAGGAGCATGGCGACAGCGCTCATGACGCGCACCACGTCCCGGCCGGGACGGGCGGCTATCACCCGCACGAAAGCCCGCTGACCATCCTCGTGCCCATCGTTCTGCTGGCGATCGGGGCAACGTTCGCCGGACAGGCCTTCCACGGAATCTTCATCGACGTCGAACGTGCGCCGAGCTTCTGGCAGGGTACCGTCGCCTTCAGTCGTGAGCTCGCAGAGGCGACCGAATCGTCCGCGCTTTGGGTCAAACTCACGCCGACCATTGCCATGCTCATCGGCCTGTGGATCGCTTGGAACAATTACATCCGCAGCCCCGGCTCGGCCGACCGCTTGGTTGCGACCTTCCCCTCGGTATACCGCTTCGTCGCCAACAAATGGTATTTCGACGAGCTGTACGGCTTTCTTTTCGTGCGCCCGGCGCTGTGGCTCGGCCGCCTGTTCTGGAAGGGCGGGGACGAAGGCACCATCGACCGCTTCGGCCCGCACGGCGCTGCTTACGCGGTAGGCGTCGGCAACCGCGTCACCTATCGCCTGCAGTCGGGTTACCTCTATTCCTATGCGCTGGTGATGCTGCTCGGCCTGATCGGCGCGGCGAGCTGGGCGATCTGGTGGGCCAAGTGACCGGAATTCCGTTGCTCAGCCTGCTGATCATCGTGCCGCTGGTCGCGGGCGTGCTGTGCCTGTTCATGAAGGCTGAGGGCGCGCGATGGCTCGCCTTGATCGGGACCCTGATCGACCTCGCAATCGGCATCTATGTCTGGGTCCAGTACAATCCCGACGGACCGCAGTGGCAGTTCGTCGAGAAGTACCCGATCGGCGGTGGAGTGAACTGGGCGCTGGGCATCGACGGTATCGCCCTGTTGTTGATCGTTCTCACGGCATTCCTGATGCCAATCTGCATCGGCGCAAGCTGGCGCTCGATCACCAAGCGCGTGCCCGAATATATGGCCTATTTCCTGCTGATGGAGGCCCTCATCATGGGCTCGTTCAGCGCGCAGGACCTGCTCCTCTTCTACATATTCTTCGAAGGCGGCCTGATCCCGATGTACCTGATCATCGGCATCTGGGGCGGCGCCGAGCGCATCAAGGCCAGCTACAAGTTCTTCCTCTACACCTTCTTCGGCTCGGTCCTGATGCTTATCGCCATGATCTACATGGTGAACGCCGCCGGCACCTCGTCGATCCCGGCGCTGATGGCCTACGATTTCTCGAGAACGGCGCAGCAATGGCTGTTCCTCGCCTTCCTTGCGAGCTTTGCCGTGAAGCTGCCGATGTGGCCGGTCCACACCTGGCTTCCCGATGCGCACGTGCAGGCGCCGACCGCAGGCTCGGTGATCCTGGCCGGCGTGCTGCTGAAGCTCGGCGGCTATGGATTCATCCGCTTCTCGCTGCCGATGTTCCCCGACGGATCGCTGGAATTCGTGCCGCTGATGTTCGTCCTCTCGGGCGTCGCGGTCGTCTACACCAGCCTGGTCGCGCTGGTGCAGCGGGACATGAAGAAGCTGATCGCTTACTCGTCGGTCGCGCACATGGCCTTCGTGACCTTCGGCCTGTTCGCGATGAATCGGCAGGGGATCGAAGGGGCGATGCTGGTGATGCTCGGCCACGGCCTCGTCTCCGGCGCGCTCTTCCTCTGCGTCGGCGTGGTCTACGACCGGTTGCATACGCGCGAGATCGATCGCTACGGCGGCCTTTCCGACAACATGCCGGGCTATGCCCTGCTGTTCATGATCTTCACCATGGCCAGCGTCGGCCTTCCGGCGACCAGCAATTTCGTCGGCGAGTTCCTGAGCCTGGTCGGCACCTATCAGGCGTCGAGCTGGGCGGCGATCGTTGCCACGACCGGAATCATTCTCGGCGCCGCCTACATGCTGTGGCTCTACTGGCGCATCTGCTTCGGGACCCAGCGCAATGCCGATGCCGCCGCGATGCCCGACCTCAGCCTTCGTGAATGGTGGTTGCTCGCGCCGATTGCGGCGGCCGTGTTCTGGATGGGCATCTATCCTGAAAGCTTCATTCGGCCGATGCGCAACGATGTCGGACGCCTGCTTACGCGCTTGGAGCGCGTAACTCCGGCGGGCGATTCGAAACTCACGCTCGGCAAGGGCGCGATGAACATGGACATGGGAGCAAGGCATTGATCCCGCGCTTCACCGCTGCCTTGCTGCCAGAGCTCATCCTATCGGTCGGCGGAACGATCTTGATGCTCGTTGCTGCCTTCGCGGGTCGGCGCGGTTCGGGCTTGACGAGCTGGCTCGCGGTCCTGCTCCTGCTGGTCGCAACCGCCGCGCTGGTCGGCGCTCCATCGCATTCTGGGCCGCTGTTCGACGGCTTCATTTCGGCCGACCTGTTCGCCAGCTTCGGCAAGGCGCTGATGTTTCCGGCGGCCGCCGTCGCAATCATCGCCGGTCACGGCTGGTTCGAAAGCGATCACGAGCACAGCAGCGAATATGCCGTCCTGATCGTCTTCGCGGCGGTCGGGATGAGCGTGATGGTGTCGGCGACCAGCCTCGTCGCACTCTACGTCGGGCTCGAGCTCAACAGTCTGGCCTCGTACGTGCTCGCATCCTATCGCCGCACTGATGAGCGTTCCGCCGAAGCGGGCCTGAAGTATTTCGTGCTTGGGGCGCTCGCGAGCGGGATCCTGCTCTACGGAATCTCGCTGCTGTACGGCTTCACGGGCACGATGACGTTCAACGGGATCGCGGCGGCATTCGCCCGTGGCACTCCTTCACTCGGGCTGCTCTTCGGCCTGGTGTTCGTGCTCGCGGGCCTCGCATTCAAGGTGAGCGCGGTGCCGTTCCACATGTGGACGCCCGACGTCTACGAGGGTGCCCCGACGCCGGTGACCATGTTCTTCGGCACGGCGCCGAAGGCGGCCGCGGTCTTGCTCGCGACGAGGTTGTGCCTTGAAGGGCTGGGGCCCGCGACCGAGGCGTGGCGCCAGATCGTGATCTTCGCCGCCCTCGCGTCGATCTTCCTGGGCGCAATCGCGGCTTATGGGCAGACCAATATCAAGCGGCTGCTCGCTTACTCATCGATCAACAACGTCGGCTTCGCCCTGATCGGACTCGTGGCCGCCGGTCCACGCGGTGCGGCGGCGGTGCTGTTCTACATGGTCATCTATGTTGTGATGACCCTCGGCGCCTTTCTATGCGTCATGTGGATGCGCGATTCCGAAGGTCGTCCGGTGGAAAGCATCGCGAGCCTGTCGGGCCTCGCTCAGACCCGACCGGCGTTCGCCGCCGCCTTCGCGATCTTCATGTTCAGCCTTGCGGGCGTTCCGCCTCTCTTCGGCTTCTGGCCGAAGCTGGTCGTGTTCCAGGCAGCGATCGCCAGTGGCTATGTCGCGCTCGCGGTGGCCGGCATCGTCGGGGCTGTCGTGGGGGCCTATTATTATCTGAAGATCGTGAAGGTCATGTACATGGACGAGCCGGCCGAACCCTATGCGCGGCCGCGCGAGCCGGTGCAGGGCCTGCTGATCCTCGTCATGGCGCTGATTGTTTCCCCAATCGGTTATTTGCTGATCGGCGTGCTCGGCTCACTGACCAGCCAAGCCGCGGGAAGCCTGTTCTGACGCGCATCCGTATCGTCGAGCGCACCGGCTCGACCAACGCCGACCTCATCGCTGACCATGGCGCGATCGAAGGCGATTGGCTGGTCGCCCTGGAGCAGCACTCGGGCCGGGGCCGACAGGGGCGTACGTGGATCTCCTCGCCGGGCAATTTCTACGGGAGCACGCTGGTCCAGTTGCGGTCCCAAGATCCGGCGGCCCAAACTCTGTCGCTCGCCGCAGGCCTGGCGCTCGCTGAAGCAATCGACGTCGCTGCGCCGGGACAAAAGGTCGCGCTCAAGTGGCCCAACGACGTGGTGCTGCAGGGCAAGAAGCTGGCCGGAATCCTCCTCGAGCGGAGCGGCGATCGGGTAGCGGTGGGTTTCGGTGTGAACTTGGCCGGCGCGCCGCAATTGCCCGATCGCGTCGGTGGGTCGCTCGGCGGTAAAATCGCGCCACAGGCATTCGCGCCCCTGCTCGCCGGCAGCTTCGCCCGGCTGCTCGAATTGTGGCGGCAAAGCGAGCCGGCCATGCTTGCCCAGGCTTGGCTAGCGCGGGCGCATCCGCTGGGCGCTCAGATCACGGTTCATTCGAGCAATGAGGAGACGATCTCTGGCCGCTTCGATGGGATCGAGCCCGACGGCGCGCTCCGGCTTCGCAAGGATGACGGCAGCATCGACATCATCCGCGCGGGCGACGTCGAGTTGTGAACAACAGTCGACACAGCTAGGGGCGCGGCCATGATCCTCGCCATCGATGTCGGGAATACCAACCTCGTCTTCGCGCTGGTGGACGGGGGCGAGATCAAGGCGCGGTGGAGGATCGCGACCGACCCGCGCCGCACCGCCGACCAATATTCGGTCTGGCTGCACCAGCTCCTCGAGCTCGAGGGCTTCTCACGCGACCAAGTCGACGGCGTGATCATCGGCACGGTTGTCCCGCGCGCCCTTCACAATCTCGAGGTTCTGTCCGAAAAGTACTTCCGCAAGACCGCGGTGATCGCCGGGCAGGGCGCCGCGGGGTGGCCGCTTCAGCTCGATGTCGATGAGCCCGAGAATGTCGGCGCTGATCGAGCGTTGAACGCGATCGCCGCGCATGCGAAATATCCCGGCGACCTGCTCATCATTGACTTTGGCACGGCCACCACGTTCGATCTGGTCAGTCCGACCGGCGCCTACACCGGCGGCATCATCGCTCCGGGCATCAACCTCTCGCTCGACGCACTCGTCAATGCGGCGGCCAAGCTGCCCCGCATCGCCATCGAGGCGCCCGAAACCGACAGCGTCGTCGGCCGAACCACCCAGAGCCAGATGCTGATCGGCATTTACTGGGGTTATGTCGCGATGATCGAAGGCCTCACCGAGCGCATCAAGGCTGAGCTGAGCCGGCCGGTCACCGTCATCACCACCGGCGGCCTCGCCACCCTGTTCGACAAGCACACCAATGTCTTCGACGCGATTGAGCCCGACCTTACGATCCAGGGGTTGAGCCTGTTGTACGGCATGGCGGTGAGCGGCACCAAATGATCCCGGGAGAAGAGTTGCTGTTCGTCGCGCTCGGCGGCTCGGGCGAGATTGGAATGAACGTCAATCTCTACGGTTGCCGCGGGCAGTGGCTCATGGTCGACCTCGGCCTGACCTTCGCTGATCCGACCTATCCCGGGATCGAACTCGTGCTGCCCGACCTCGAGTTTATCGAAAACCAGCAGGAGCGGCTCGCCGGCATCGTCCTTACCCACGGACACGAAGATCATATCGGCGCTCTTCCTTATCTCGCGGATGAGCTGAAGGCTCCGCTTTACGCCACCCCGTTCACTGCGGGGCTGATCGCCGGCAAGCTTGAGGAAGAGGGGCTGACCGGGCAGGTGAAGCTCAACATTGTCGAGCGCGGCGGGAGTATCGAGCTCGGGCCATTTCGGGTCAGCTTCGTCGCCCTGTCGCACTCGATTCCCGAAGGGAACGGAGTCCTCATCGAGACTCCGTTCGGGAACATCTTCCACACCGGCGATTGGAAGATCGACGACACGCCGGTGATTGGCGAGGCACCAAGCCCGGACGCGCTCCGTGCAATCGGCGACCGCGGCGTGCTGGCGCTGGTATGCGATTCGACCAACGTTTTTCAGGACCAGCCGTCGGGATCAGAGGAAAGCGTTCACGCCGGCCTTCTCGCGAAAGTAGCGGAAGCGACCGGCCGGGTGCTCGTCACGACCTTCGCATCGAATGCGGCCCGGCTGCAGACCATCGGCCGGGTCGGCGTGGAAACCGGGCGGAAGGTCTGCATCGCGGGGCGCTCGCTCGAGCGGATCCTCCGCGTCGCCCAGGCCACCGGCTACCTCAAGGATTTCCCGCCACCGATCGGGTTCGATGAAGCGATGCGGCTGCCCCGCAGTGAGGTGCTGATTATCGCCACGGGCGGGCAGGGCGAGCCTCGCGCTGCGCTCGGTCGGATTGCCGGCGGCACGCACGAGCTCAAGCTCAGCGAGGCCGACACGGTCATCTTCTCGTCGCGCATCATCCCCGGGAACGAGGTCGCGATCGGACGGATCATGAACCAGCTGTCCGACCTCGGCGTGCGCATCGTCACCGAGCGGCAGGCCCATGTTCACGTCTCGGGTCATCCCGGTCGCCCGGAGCTGATCGAAATGTACAATTGGGTGAGGCCGGAGATCGTGGTGCCGGTCCACGGCGAAGCGCGTCACCTCGCCGAACAGGCAAGGCTGGCGCTCAGCCACGGAGTCCCGCACGCGGTCGTTCAGGAGAATGGCGACGTGATCCGTCTCGCGCCCGGCGAACCGAAGAAGGTCGATGAGGCCCGCGTTGGGCGCCTGGTGCTGGATGGAGACGTCATCCTGCCTGCCGACGGCGCGACCGTGAATGAACGTCGGCGCATCGGCTATGGCGGCCTTATCACGGTTGCGCTTCCAGTCGGGGATCGGGGCGAGCTGGCCGGTGTTCCATTGATCCGTCCATTCGGAGTCCCGGTCGAGGAAGATCGCGACGATTTCATCGCCGACGCGACCGATGCCGCGACTCGCGCCTACAACCCCAAAGGAAACGATGACTCGGTTCGCGAAGCGGTCCGCCTGGCGGTTCGCCGCTGCGCTACGCTCTGGACCGGAAAGAAGCCGCTGGTCGAGGTCATGATCCTGCAGGTTGCGCAGTAACCGACGCATGGCTTTCACGTCGATCGTCGCGATCTATTTCCTGTTTTTCGCGTTCAGCGCGTTCATCCTCTTGCCCTTTGGGGTGAGGACCGACGAGGAAGCCGGCACGCCCAGGATCCCCGGTCAGGCGGAGAGTGCACCGCATCGCTTCGACGTGAAGCGACACCTGGTGAAGGCAGTGATTCTCGCCGCGATCCTGTTCGCAATCTACTATGCGAACTGGACGTTCGGCTGGGTCACGCCGGACGACCTGGACTTCTATCGCGCTCGCTAACGGTGCTTCTCGACCGACTGCGCAAGCGCTGCGTAGAGCTTGCCCATGTCGGATGACATCAAGGTGACCGCGATCATCGCACCGTCGCGTTCCGCCAGTACTCGGCGGAGCATCGATTCGAAGTCGGCCACGTAGCGATTGACCGAGCGTTGGAATTCGGGGTCGCTGTCGTAGTGGGTGCGGATCGCGCGGGTTTCGCTGCCGCCGATCAACCTCACGGCGCGGCTGGTGAACACGCCGCGGTTACCCTTGAGGTAAGCGCCCCATGCCTTGTCATCGAACTCGTCAGAAAGGATCTTGCCGACATCGATCGCGGCTGAGTGCATCGAGTCGATGAGGAGCGCGACGCGCTTGGCAAATGCCTCGCTGTCCTTCTCGCGCTGCTCCTTGTTTGTTTGCTCGATGTGCGCCTCGAGGGCCGAGGCGGTCTGGCCGAGGGTGATCATCTGCTGCGTCAGGCGGTCCGACGCCGAACGCGCCGATTCGACCGCTCGGGCAGCGACGGTTTCGACGTCGCGGAGCTGGTCCTCGATATTCTCGCGGATGACTCGCTGCAGCGCCTGCGCGGCCTCTTCGGACAGCTTGGCTGCAGCATCTGGAATCGCGGTTTCGATCGCCTCGCGCGCCCGCTCGGCTGCATGGGCAGCGGCCTCCTTCACCTGGACGAGCGAAGCGACCAGTGTCGGACCTGTTTCGGCGCTGAGGCTGGTCGCTTCCCGTTCGACCTGCGCAAGGGTGGAAGCGAGCAGGGCGAGCTTCGACTGGGCGTCTTCCACTCCAGTGTCGACGTTGGACAACAATGCCGTGAAGCGCTCGCGCTGGGCAGCGATCTCCGCGTTGGTGGCCGCAAGCTTCTCGCCCGCCTCCGCGGTAGCGTCGCGCAGCCAGGCGATCTCCGGCTTGGCCAGCGCTGCCGCCTCGGTCAGCCGCTCGGCGCTTCCTTGCGCCTCGCCAATAGCGGTCCCGACGTTCTCGCGAATCTGGTCGGCGAGGCGATCGATGCTGTCGCGAAGCGCCGCGGTGCGTTCCGACAGCGACTCGATTGCACTGTCCTGGGTGCTCGCCTGCGCCGCCAGCGTGTCGAGGTCCGCGCGGGCGCGAGTGAGCGATTCGAGGAAATGCGTCGCGCGTTCGTCGCCGTTCGCGGCCAGCTCGGTGAAGCGCTCGTCAATCAGGGCGAGGCCGCGCTCGATCTCCGCGATCATCTTCTGCGAAGCCCGATCCTGCTCGGCGACGCGAGTCGAGAGCCCTTCGAGCGAGTTCGTGGCGTGGTCGAGGTTCGCGGCCAGCGATTCGGCCGCATCGGCTCCCGCCTTGCCGATCCCGGCGGAGGCTTGAGAGACCAGTGCCGCGACTGCGGCCGCCTGGATGTCGATGCCGGACCGAATTTGGTCGAGCGTCGCCGAAGTCCGATCGAGCAGGACATCGAGCGTGCCGGAATAAGCGGCCTCCGCTTCGCCGACGCGGACGGCCGCGGTGCTGCCTGCCGTCTCGATCTCCGCAAGGCGAGCGGTCAAACGATCGGTTGCTTCGGCGACCAGCTGGTCGGCGCTTCGAGCACGATCCGCCAGTTCGCTGACCTGGGCTCCGAGGGACGCAGCCCTGTTGGCCGATTCGTTCCCGACGGACCGGAGATGTTCGGCAACTGCACGGGCATTCTGTTCGGCCCTGGGAAGATCCTCGAGCAACACCGCGATATCGGTCCGCGCTTCCGCGGCCGCCCGATCGAGCGCTTCGCCGTGCAGCTTCAGCTTTTCGCTGCTGCTGTCGAATTCGCGCGTGATTCCGCCGAGCTTGCCGGTGGTCTCGTCGCCGAGCTGCATCAGATGCTTCGAGATCATCGTCAGCTCGGTTCGGCTGTCATCGATTCGCTGCGACAGGACCTCGAGCAGGGCTTCGAGGCCCTGGGCCTCACTGCGCATCGTGATCACGGACCGGGTAAAGCGCTCGGATTCCTTGCGCCGGGTTCGGCCGAACATCAGCCACACCAGGCCCATCAAGGCGAGCGGACCGGCGACGATTGCCAGCCACTGTGCGATTTGCGGCGACGAGAGCGGCTGTCCAGCCAGCGTTCGACCCGCCGACCAGGCGGAGTAGGCGACCCACGCAGCCGAAAGGACGACAAGCGCCGTCCCCAGCACTTGCCTCCCGCCGGTGCCGCGCTCCTCGGCGCTTTGCTCGCGCCACTGATCTTCGTCGAACGAGGGCTCGACGAAATCGGCGGCCGCGCTCAGGAGCTCGAGGGGTTCTGCCGCGTCCTGGGCCGGGGGCAGATGTTCGGCGCGCTTTGGAGTGGGTGTCATCGCAAAGGCAGTTTACCATCTTTGACGGTGCACGAAAGCGATTAGAGAGTGCATAGCGACCCAAAAGGGGAGG
>DASSIU010000295.1:0-3663 GCA_035691585.1 Sphingomicrobium sp.
GCCGAAGGACCTGCCGGAAGGCCAGGATTTCATCGACGGAATGGTGACAATGCTCGCCAACCGCCCGCCGGAGGATCTCGAAGGTGTCGCGGTGCACCTTTATCGCGCGACCAAGAGCATGGAGCGGCGCGTGTTCGTCGACGCGGACGGCGAGCTGCTGCTCATCCCGCAGTCTGGCACGTTGCGCATCCAGTCCGAACTTGGCCGAATGGACGTGGCCCCCGGTTCGATTGGCGTGGTGCCGCGCGGCGTGAAGTTTCGGGTCGAGGTCGACGGTGACAGCCGCGGCTATGTGGCCGAGAACCATGGCCTGCCGCTGCGCCTGCCGGAGCTCGGTCCGATTGGGTCGAACGGCCTTGCCAACCTCCGCGATTTCGAAACGCCTGTGGCCTGGTTCGAGGACAAGGACGAACCAACCGAAGTAATCCAGAAGTCGCTCGGCTCCTTATGGACGACCATGCTCGACCATTCGCCGCTCGATGTCGTCGCCTGGCACGGCAATCTCGCGCCCTATCGATACGACCTGTCGCGATTCAACACGATCGGCACCATCAGCTTCGACCATCCGGACCCGTCGATTTTCACGGTGCTGACCAGCCCCAGCAATGTGCCGGGGCGCGCCAATGCCGACTTCGTCATCTTCCCGCCGCGGTGGATGGTCGCCGATGACACGTTCCGGCCGCCTTGGTTCCACCGCAACGTGATGAGCGAGGCGATGGGCCTGATTCACGGCGCCTACGATGCCAAGGCCGAGGGCTTCGCGCCTGGGGGTCTCAGCCTTCACAACCTGATGAGCGGGCACGGTCCGGACGTCGACAGCTGGCGCAAGGCGAGCGAAGCGGAGCTCAAGCCGGTGAAGATCGAAGGGGCCATGGCGTTCATGGTTGAAACCTGCTGGCCCTACCGGCCGACCAAATGGGCGCTGGAGCGCGCGCAGCCGGATTATGATCAGGCATGGGAGGGCTTCCCGAAGGCCCGGCTGCCGTGAGGGATGATACCAACGATCCGACGCTGAGAAGCTGGTGCGAGAGCGCCCAAGGCAGTGACTTCCCGATCCAGAATCTTCCGCTGGGCATTTTCTCCGTCGGCGAGCGCCGTCGCCGAGCCGGGGTGGCGATCGGCGATTTCGTGCTCGACCTTGCGGGTGTCGCGGATCTGCTCGACGAGGACTGGCGCGCGGATTTGTCGCAGCCGGTGCTGAACGGCTGGCTCGCGCGCGGATCGGGTGCGCAGCAAGCCCTTCGGCTCCGTCTTCAGGAACTGCTGTCTGACGACAAATACCGCGACGAGGTCGAACCCCAACTGGTCGGGCAGACGGAGGTTCGGCTCCACGTTCCGTGTCTCGTCGGCGATTACACGGACTTTTACGTTGGCATTCACCACGCGACCAACGTCGGCAAGCAGTTCCGCCCGGACAATCCGCTGCTCCCCAACTACAAATATGTGCCGATCGGCTATCACGGCCGGGCGAGTTCCGTGCGCGCCTCGGGCGAGCCGGTCATCCGGCCGAGCGGCCAGCGCAAGGCTCCCGATGCCGCCGCTCCAGAATATGGCCCAAGCCGCCGTCTCGACTACGAGCTCGAGCTCGGCATCTGGATCGGCCAGGGCAATGAGCTGGGCCAACCCGTCCCGATCGGCGAAGCGGCAGGCCATATCGCTGGCTATTGCCTGCTCAACGACTGGTCGGCGCGCGACCTGCAGGCATGGGAATATCAGCCGCTCGGTCCGTTCCTCGCCAAGAACTTCCTCACCAGCGTCAGCCCATGGGTGGTCAGCCCGCAGGCGCTGGCGCCGTTTCGCAAGCCGATGCCGCCTCGGCCGTCCGGCGACCCAGAGCCGCTGCCGTATTTGGACGACGCTGCTGACCGGAATGCCGGCGCTCTCGGCATCGAGCTGGAGGTCACGCTGACCACCGAGAAAATGAGGCAAGCGGGAGTCGCGCCCCAGGTCCTGTCGCGCGGATCCGCCGACGCGGCAATGTACTGGAGCGCTGCCCAGATCGTCGCGCATCACAGCTCCAACGGCTGCAATCTGCAACCCGGCGACCTGATCGGCACGGGGACTCTGTCGACCGACAGCGCGGGCGGTTTGGGCTCGCTGCTGGAAATCAGCCAGGGCGGCAAAGAGGCGGTTCAGCTGCCCAACGGCGAAACCCGCAGCTTTCTTGAAGACGGTGACGAGGTGACATTGAAAGCATGGTGCGAGGGCGAGGGCGTCCGCATCGGCTTCGGCGAATGCGTTGGGCGGGTCGTCGGTTCAGGCTAGGCCGAGGCTCTCGGCCATCAGCTTCGTCACCCCGTAAAGCCGGTCCAGCGCCGGCGTCCCGATGCCGCGCGCCCGGGCGATCTCCCTGGGTGCGCCAAGCAGCGCTTCCAGCTCGATCGGCCGTCCCGCTTCGACGTCCTGCAGCATGGACGTCTTGAATGGGCCCAGTTTCGCGGTCACCGCCATCCTATCCTCGCCGCTTTCGCTGATCGGGCAGCCGATCGCCGCGCCAATCGCCGCGAGCTCGGCCATTCCCTCGAGCATCCAGGCGCGGCACTCAGGGTCTGCCAGGATCCTGTCGCAGCTTGCCCGCACCAGCGCCGACATCGGGTTGATCGTCGCGTTGCCCCAAAGCTTGTACCAGATCGCGCGCCGGACGTTGCCGGTGAGATCGGGACGCAATCCAGCCTCGTCGAGCAAGGCGAAGAGCCGAGCGACCCGCGCGCTCGACTCGCCGCCCTCCGTGTCGCCGATGATGAGCTTGTCGGCATGGTTCACCTGGACACGGTTCGGGGCCGATCGGCGGCAGGAAGCATGGACGACGCAGCCGACGATCTGCGCGAATGGCAGCGCTGCTGCGATGTTCCCATCGGGGTCGACCGACGTGAGCTGCATGCCCTCAACGAACCACCACGGCACCCCATTCAGCATCGGCACAATGACCGTTTGAGCATTCACCAAGGGCCGAAGCTCGGACGCCAACGAGGGCAGGGCCGGAGCCTTGACCGCGACAAACAGGACGTCCTGAGGACCAAGCGCGGCACAATCGTCCGCGCCCATGACGTTTGCGACAAACTCTTCCCCTCGCTCCTCGAGACGAAGGCCTTCAGCTCGAATGAGGTGAAGCGTCGCGCCCCGCGCGAGGACGCTGACTTCCTTGCCGGCGAGTGCCAGCTTGGCTGCCACCCAGCCGCCGATCGCGCCGGCGCCGACAACGCAAATGTTCATGGCGACGCCGATGGGCTAGAATGCCGCCACTGGGCAAGGGGCACGCCAATGATCTTCCGTCAGCTGTTCGAGCCGCAGGCGTCGGCCTACACCTATCTGATCGCCTGTGAGCAGACCGGGAAAGCCGCCTTGATCGATCCCGTGTTGGAGACCGCGGAGCGCGATCTCGATGTCATTCAGACTCTTGGACTGGCGCTCGACTGCACGATCGAAACCCACATCCATGCCGATCACGTCACCGGCGCCGGCCGGCTGCGTTCGCTCAGCGGCTCGAAGGCGGGCTTCCCTGCGGCGAGCCGTGCCGACTTCGTCGATTTCACGATCGAGGAGGGAACCCCCATCGCCATCGGCGAGGTCCTGATTCGTCCGCTCTACACGCCCGGGCACACCGACGATCATCACTGCTACGTGATCGAAAGCTCGGATGCGGCGCGCGCCTTTACCGGCGAC
>DASSIU010000296.1:0-8277 GCA_035691585.1 Sphingomicrobium sp.
GGCCGCAAGAACCACTTGCTGCTGCTGACCATCTGGTCGCGCCTCGTCGATCGGCTCGGAAGCGAAGCTCCCCGGCTGCTCATCATCGGCCAGCGCGGCTGGGAAGCCGAGCAGGTCTTCGATCTGCTCGATCACAGCGAGAAGCTGCGCGATCACGTGATTGAGCTGAACCACTGCTCGGATGAGGAGGTGGCGGGATATCTCTCCTCCGCCCGCGCGCTGCTCTTTCCCAGTTTCGCCGAAGGTTATGGTCTGCCGCTGGTCGAGGCGTCGGCCGCGCGCGTGCCGGTCATCGCCAGCGACCTTCCCGTGTTTCGCGAACTCTGCGGTGATCTGCCGGTCTATCTCAGGCCTGACGACGACTCAGCGTGGGAGGCCGCCATCCTCGATTTTGCCAAGCCGGACAGCGCCGCGCGTGCTCGCCAGGTCGAGGGAATGGCAGCCTATTGCCCGCCGACCTGGGAGGAGCATTTCAGCAGCGTCGAGGCGTGGCTGCAGACGCTCGGCTAGCAGCCGAGCCGCTCGAGCATCGACTTGATCAGCGTCTGTACGGCAGACTCACTGGCGACACCTCCGCGCACCAGGCAGCGATCGACAAGCACGCGCCGAAATGCTCCGTAGAGTCCCGGTTCCGGCGGCGTCGGATCGGTCCAGAATTCGTCGAGGTGCCCCGAGAAGGTCAAGCTAGGCACGTTGTAAATCGCCTCGCCAAGGGTGCAGACCGGACGTCCGGCCGCGAGCGCAAGGGTCGCCGACGTGCTGTTCACGCACACCATCCCGGCGGTGTCCGCCGCCAGTTGGTCGAGCTGCCCGCCGTCAATGAAGTGGACCCGCGAGCGAATGCCCAGGCGGCGGGCCCGGCGATCGATCTGCAGCCGCCAGTTGAACATCGATGTATCGAACGGATGCTTCTTGATCAGAAGGTGGGCGTCGCGCGGCGCATGACGGGCGAAGCTCTCCATCACGAACGAGGCAGCGGCCATCATGTCGGGGAAGGCCGAATGGCTCCTGATCTGGTAGTCGCCGGACAATTGCAGCGGGAGGAGAAAGAACGGCTTGCCCTCCAATCCCGCCAGCACTCGCTCAGCCTCTCGATCGCGAACGCGGCGAGTGAGGTACTTCCAGCCCCAGCCGGCTGCCTCGAGCAATGCCGATCCAGGTCGATGCGTGCGATAATGAGGATAGGCGAACCGCCCGGCGTGCACCGCGATATAGTGCCGCGCGGTGTCACGAACCCGCCGGCGGAACGTCGCCGTAATCGGCGGCAGGAAGGGCTCCGGCGGCAGCGCTTTCGCCTGCTCGATCACCCATTCCTTGTTGCGGGTGAGCCGCGAATAGCCGTTCACCCCATCGAGCTCGAGCGTCATCCAATGCGGCCGAAGGTATCCCTCCTCGAGAACGTAGGTCCGGACGCCGCGAAGAGCCGCGATTCGTCGAGCCGAGACGTGGTAAGGCCGGCAATCGCCGAACAGCAGGATATCGGTGATCTGGTGCTCGCGCAGGAAATTATCGAGGAAGCACGGCCAGTCACGAAAGCGGCCGCGGAAATTGGTCGCCTGCTCCGGCCAGTCGATCTGGTCACCCGAGCAGATATTGATTCGCTCGACCTTCACTCCCCCCTCGCGCATGACGGTCGCGAGTTGGTGAAGGAGCGGTCCCGGAGGGCCCTGAAGAAACAGGAATGCCCGACGCTCGGGCTTGTGAAACTGAGGGAGAAGGCGCTCCGGCGCGCGGTCGTTGGCCGGGAACGGTGAGCGCAATAACAGGCTGAGATTTCCGGTCGGTCGATTCACTGGACCAGGCTCCTCAAGTGACGCATGAATTTGCCCTGCAGCCGACGCACGCCGACGATGAATCCGGCTCGGCTCTCGTCATTGGCGCTGAGCCGCGCCACGACGACTTCCGCGGGACAAGGAAGGCCGGTCACCGGATCGACATAGCGCGGGTAAATCAGCAAGGCGGCGGCGACGAGTTCGTCGATCGTTCGCTTCGCCGTCCGCCGAGCCGGCACGGGACCCAGATCGCGCGTCAGCCCCCAACCGGCGTAAAACGGCACGCCATAGGTCGTCACGCTCTTGCCGCGGAGCAGAGCCTCGAAGCCCGCCAGCGACGTGTTCACATGGACTTCGTCGACCAAATCGATCAACGCCGCGATCGGCAGCTCGCCCACGATCTCGTCGGCAAATTCGAGGCAGTCTCGATCGTTGATCGCACCGCGCCGATGGCCGGCGACGACATCGGGATGGGGCTTGTACAGGATGTAGGCGTCGGGCGCCTCCGCGCGGACCCGCTCGAGGAGCTCGAGGTTGGAAGTCAGCCCGCAGCCCCCGCAGACGACCGCCCGATCATCCTCGACCTGTCCGGGGACAAGGATGTGCCGACGTCCGGCAGCTCGCCGGTCGAGCACAGCGGTGCCGCTTTCATACTTGGCAATCCCTGCATCCACGATCAGCCGACGAAGCTGCCGGGCGCGATCAACGGTCCGCTCGTCAAAATCTCCCTTCTCCAGGATCGCTTCGAGCTCATTGGAGCGAGAAGGATCGAAGTGGGCCCCAAGGCGATCGACCGTGATCGACAAGGGCGGCACACAGTCCGCCCCCAGGCCGCGCGACCGCAAGAAGCCATCTTCGACTTCGACGAGCTGGACCTTCCTCCGCTCGAGCTCGACCAGTGTCGCTGGCGAAGCCTTCGCCCGCCAGACAGCGACCCGTGATTCGCTCGCGCAATCGTGACCGCGCAGGAAGCGGACGGGTGACGAACCGTCCCACAGCAACGGTGCGACATGGCTCTGCTTCCAGAAGGCAAAGCCGACGGCACCACCAATGCCGCGGTTCGAATCGATAAGCCTCCGCCAGAAGCCGCAAAGCTCGACCGCCGCGAGCGCATCCATCGGTTCCCCGGTGAACGGATTTTCGAACAGGCTTTCGCAGAGCGCCTCGCGTACGAGGCGCGTGATGTCGGCCTCGACGAGGACGGCCTTGCACTGGTCGTCGAGACGATAAGAGGGGACCCCGAGCAAGCCGGCGACGAGCTGAAGTTCGTCGTCGTCTTCGACAACGAGCGCGGATGCTTCCCGCAGCATGTGCCAGGGATCGCATTCTCCTGTTACGACTGCCGTCGCACCCGGCTCCGTCAGTTGGTCGGCGCGCTGATCCCACAGGACGGTCGGATGCCTTCGGAGAGCGGGCGGGATTGCTTTCAGCGCGCGGGCTGAACGGACCAGCAGGTGGCCGCCCGGAAGGTCGGGCTGCCGCGCCCAAAAGCTGCCGCCGACCTGCAACTGCCGAAGTGCCGCCGCGACCTCGTCAATACGGGCCGCACCGCTCGCGATCGAACCTGCTGGGCGCTGGACGAGCGAATGAATGCGCGCTCCGGGAAATGGTGGAAGGCGCAGCAATGGCGCGCTCAATCGAATTGTTTTGAGCGGCGAAACGGGAAAGGCAACGAGCTGTGAACGGCCGTCAACGCCCGAACGCTCGTGAGAATTCCCCCCGTTTTTCAAGAGTGTAGATGCAGCGCTCGAAACCACCTTGATCCCCAGCCGAGCCCCCTCATCCCTATCGTTGGATATCGCCCAGTCAAGCGCGGTTCGTACGGTTTCCCCACCCGCCGCAGTGCAGAAAAGTAGTTATCAAAAAGTAAACGAAAATTGTTGCCCCGCTGCAACAGAACTCACGGTGAGAGCCTGACAGTATTGTTGTGTAATGTTGCGGGGCGTCGCAGAATTCAGATTACATCAGCCTGAACAACATATGCCACGCCAGTCGCCAACGGCCATTGGCGATCGCCCATCGCAGGATCTCGGCTCGTTCGCTCCTCGCCAGCATGCCCCGCTCAAGCGAGCGAAACAGCTGCAAGCTCGCTTTGTCGTTCAGGGACCTGACGAGATTGAAGGCGCCATGAAATCCGAACTCATCACCTCTCGGTTCGGTTCGCTCAAAGGCGAAGCATTCGGCAACCGGTGCCGGAGCGAACCGCAAGCCCTGATCTTCCAATTCTCTGCGGCAAAGCCGCCCGATGATCACGTCCTCGGCGTTCGATCCGTCGAACGGAAGCTTGCGGCAAGCTTGCAGCAGGCGCCGAGAACGAAGCGAGAAGCCACCGTTGCCGACGTTATGGGCATCGTCGAAGTGGGGCCAGACCGCGCCGATATAATCGAACTCGAGAAAGTGCGGGTCCCAAGCGGCCCCATTGAGGACGAATCCGTCCCACTGAATGCAAAGCGCGTGACCCGTCTCGATAAAGGAGGCGAGATCCCGAAGCATGAACCGTGAGTAAGCTGCGCGTGACCCCAATGGCTCGATCGGTTGCCATCGGATTTTCGCGCCGATCCCCTGAGGCGGCGACAAGTCACTAAGCAGCAGGACTTTGCCGAAATTGGCTTGAGCCATCGACGCCTCGATCGCGTTGATAGTTGCGTGGAGCGCGACACTCGTTACCGCTACAAGGGTGACGCCGGGTAAGGACGGCCTGTCGGTCAAGATGGTTCTGCGGCGACCGCCCGCAAATATCTCGCATAATCGGACTTGCCGAGCCGATCGATGGCCATTCCGAGCTGGCGCTCATCGATGAACCCTTGCCGAAATGCGATCTCTTCCGGACAGGCGATCTTCGTACCTTGCCTCCGTTCGAGCGTGCCGACGAACGCGGCTGCCTCGAGCAGGCTTTCGGGTGTACCCGTGTCGAGCCACGCGTAGCCGCGACCCATCACTTCGACGTTGAGCTCCCGTTTATCCAGATAGGCGCGATTGACGTCGGTGATCTCCAGTTCTCCGCGCGCGGACGGCTGAATGTTGGCGGCAATATCCACCACCTGTTCGTCATAGAAATAGAGACCGGTCACCGCCCAGTTCGACTTCGGATGCGCGGGCTTCTCCTCTATGCTGAGCGCCCGCATCTCATCATCGAAATCGACGACTCCGTATCGTTCTGGATCGGCCACGTGATAGGCGAATACCGTGGCGCCCGAAGTCCGCGTCCTCGCCCGGCTGAGGACATCGGACAGACCGTGACCAAAGAAAATGTTGTCGCCGAGGACGAGGCACGATGGGCTGCCAGCGACGAAGTCGGCGCCGATGGTGAAGGCCTGCGCAAGGCCCTTCGGCTCCGGCTGCACCGCGTAGCCGAGGTTCATCCCCCACTGCGACCCGTCGCCGAGCAATTGCTCGAAGAGGCTCGAATCGTGCGGCGTCGTGATGACCAGCACGTCCCGGATGCCGGCGAGCATCAGCGTCGTCAGCGGATAGTAGATCAGCGGCTTGTCGTAGACCGGGAGCAGCTGCTTCGAGACCGCCAAGGTCATCGGATAAAGCCGCGTCCCGCTCCCTCCCGCAAGAATGATCCCCTTCATCGGCTAAGTCATACCTCCGCTGTCTGCCGGCTGCAGCAATCTACTGACCACCCGCTCCAAGACGTTATGCCAGTCGGGCAGCGTGATGCCATGCACGCGGGCGAGCTTTCCGCAATCGAGCCGCGAATTTTCTGGCCTCCGTGCCGCTGTCGGATACTCGGCCGTATCGATTCTGCGGACCGTGGCGCTCGGGCCACCGCGCGCCGCGGAGACGGCGAAAGTCGCTTCGGCCAGCTCGGCCCAGCTCGCCTCGCCTGACCCCGCCATGTGGAACACTCCACGCAGCTCCGGATCGTCGCTTGCCGCAAGATTCCTCGCGACCGCGATGATCCCGTCCGCGATATCCAACGCATTAGTGGGGTTGCCGCGCTGATCGGCAACGACCGCAACTTCGTCACGATCCGCCCCGAGCCGCAGCATGGTCTTCACGAAGTTGCTCCCAAACGGGCTGTAAACCCATGCAGTGCGCAGCACGACGCTATCGGCATTTTCCTCAAGGACCGCATGCTCGCCTGCCAACTTTGACGCGCCGTAGACCCCCGTCGGTCGCGTTGAGTCGGCCTCGGCGTAGGGAGCCGACTTCAAACCGTCGAAAACATAATCGGTCGACAGGTGGACGATGGCGACGCCCAGCTCGCTCGCCGCTCGCGCAACCGCGCGAGCCCCCCGCTCATTGATCGCAAATGCGACATCGGGCTCCGTTTCGGCCTTGTCGACTTGGGTATAGGCGGCCGCCGAAACAATCAGCTCGGGCCTGGCTTGGCCGATCGCGCTCACGATCGCGTCGGGGGGACCTGCAAGATCCAGCTCGGGTCGTCCGAGCCTGACAATCTCGATGTCGTCCCTGGCTCGTTCCGCCAGGGCGCTGGCGACTTGCCCCTCGCGCCCCGTCACAACAACGCGCATTCGGCTCAGCCCTTAGCGGACTTGAGGAGCCCAAGCCGCTCCCCCGCGTAGCGCTCGCGAAGCGGGCGCCACCACCAATCGTTGTCGAGATACCATTGCACCGTCTTCTCGATCCCGCTGTCGAAATCTTCCTGTGCTTGCCACTCGAGCTCGGTCTCGAGCTTCGTCGCGTCGATCGCGTAGCGCGCGTCATGACCCGGGCGGTCGGTCACGAACTCGATCAGCTGCTCTCGTGGCCGGTCCGACGGCGCCAGTTCATCGAGCACGGCGCAAATCCGCCGGACAACCTCGATATTCTGCCGCTCGTTGCGACCACCGACATTATAGGTCTCGCCGACCCTGCCGCGCTCGATAATCAGGTCGAGCGCTCGCGCGTGGTCCTCGACGTAGAGCCAGTCGCGGACGTTCTCGCCCTTCCCGTAAACCGGCAGCCGCTCGCCGGCGAGTGCGTTCAGGATGGTCAGCGGGATCAGCTTCTCGGGGAAGTGATACGGCCCATAATTGTTCGAGCAGTTCGACACCACGACCGGCAAACCAAAAGTCCGTTGCCAAGCCGCCGCGAGATGATCCGACGACGCCTTGGATGCCGAATAAGGGGAGCTCGGGTCGTACGGCGTCTCCTCCGTGAAGAGCCCGTCGTTGCCGAGCGAACCATACACTTCGTCGGTCGAAACATGGAGGAAGCGAAACGTGTTCTTGGCCGGATCGTCGAGAGCGTTCCAATAATCGCGCGCCGCCTCCAGGAGCGTGAATGTGCCGATCACGTTGGTCTGAATGAAATCCGCGGCACCGGTGATGGAGCGATCGACGTGGCTCTCGGCCGCCAAATGCATGATGCGGTCGGGATCGAAGCCCGCGATCGCCTTCTGCATCGCGTGGCGATCGCAGATGTTGGCATGGAGGAAACGGTAGTTCGGCTTGCGCTCGACGAGCTTCAGCGAAGCCAGGTTGCCGGCATAGGTCAGTGCATCGATGTTGAGGACATCATAGCCCTTTTCGAGCACCAGATACCTCACCAGCGCCGAACCAATGAAGCCGGCGCCCCCGGTCACGATCACGCGCATCAGCTGTCGCTCATCGAGAAATGCAAGGGCAGTTCGGCGAGCTTCGGCTGGCTTCGATCCTTGCCCGAGAGAGTCCCTGGATCAGCCAGTTCGGGCCAGTCGATCCCGATGGCCGGATCATCCCAGGCGACGCCCTTGTCATGGTCGGGGCTGTAGTAGCTGGTCACCCGGTAACTGATGACGGAATTCGGCTCCAGCGTACAGAAGCCGTGGGCGAATCCGGGGGGAACCCACAGTTGATTGTTGTCTTCTGGCGAGAGCACAACCGAGATCCAGCGACCGAAGGTCGGCGAGCCGGACCGAAGGTCCACGGCCGCGTCGAAAATCCTGCCCCCGAGACAGCGCACCAGCTTGCCCTGTGCAAACGGCTTGGTCTGGAAGTGAAGGCCACGAATTGTCCCGACGCGAGCACTCAGGGACTGGTTGTCCTGTAGAAATTCCACGTCGGGAGCAAACTGCGCGAAACTGTTCAGACGGAAAATCTCGGAAAAATAGCCGCGCTCATCCTCAATCTTGCGTGGGATTATTTCCACCGGACCATCAAGATCGAATGTTCGAAATTCCATTCCCCGCCTCTGATTTGGGTCATTGCTACGCGCGGCGATAGCCGACTCGAGCCGCCATTCAAGGCGAAGGTTACTGGGTGACCGCGCGCGCGGTAGCGACAGGAACGAACAACTGGCTGAGCAACTGGATGAACTTCGAGGGCTGGTTGGCGCGCGCATTGCCGACGTACAGCACGTCGCGATCACGCATCACAAAGCGCTGCGAGAGCAGATAGGCTCCGGCGCGCATCATGTTGAGGTGGTAGACCGTCGGCTGCTCGGCACCGTTCGGGCCAGGGACGTATCGGAACACAAAGACGGCACCGGCGTCGCCAGCGTTCGGGTTGGCTCCGCCGGCAAGCGCCACGGCCTCCGCAAGCGTCACCCTCGGACGCGGAAAGACGATTTCGTC
>DASSIU010000297.1:0-2513 GCA_035691585.1 Sphingomicrobium sp.
GATCGTCTTGCCGAATGCCGTGCGTGACATGAGCCGCTTCACCATCGCGTCGAGGGCGTCCTCAGCGGCACCAATCGTGCGCATGCAATGGTGGATTCGCCCGGGACCAAGCCGTCCCTGCGCGATCTCGAAGCCCCTGCCCTCGCCCAGGAGCAAGTTCGACGGCGGTACGCGGACGCCCTCGAGCTCGATCTCCATGTGCCCGTGCGGCGCGTCGTCATAGCCGAACACCGGAAGGTGCCGCTCGATCGTGACGCCCGGAGCGTCGAGCGGCACCAGGATCATCGACTGCTGCTTGTGCTTCTCGGCCTCCGGATCGGTCTTGCCCATCAGGATCGCGACCTTGCAGCGCGGATCGCCCGCCCCGCTCGACCACCATTTGCGGCCGTTGATCACATATTCGTTGCCGCGCATCTCGATCCGGCACTTGATGTTGGTCGCGTCGGACGAGGCGACGTCGGGCTCGGTCATCAGGAATGCGGAGCGGATCTCGCCGTCCATCAGCGGCTTCAGCCATTCGTCCTTCTGCTCGCGCGTCCCGTAGCGGTTGATGACCTCCATGTTGCCGGTGTCGGGCGCGGAGCAGTTGAACACCTCCGACGACCACATGATGCGGCCCATTTCCTCGGCGCAGAACGCATATTGGAGATTGGTGAGGCCGGGCCCGTCGAAGTCGAAGCTGTCGTCGACCGGCGTCGCGCCGTGCGACGGCGGCATGAACAGGTTCCACAGCCCCTCGTCGCGCGCCTTTTCCTTCAGCTCCTCGATAACCGGAAGCACCTTCCAGCGATCGCCGTCGCGCTGCTGCGCGTCATAATCGCCAGTGCGTGGGCGGACATGCTCGTCGATGAAGGCGCGGACCCGGTCGCGCCAGTCGGTCTCCTGTCCGCCAAGACTGAAATCCATGGCCCGCGGCCTATCAGCAACAATGTCAGTTGGCTATGAGCGGGCGATGCAACGGCTGTCAGGCAAGATCGCAATCGTCACCGGAGCGGCGTCGGGGATCGGCAAGGCGGCGGTCGAGCTGTTCCGCTCCGAGGGCGCAACCGTCGTTGGCGCCGATGTCAGCGAAGGCGCCGATCTGCGTGTCGACGCGGGCGACGAGGAGCAGGTTCGTAAGCTCGTCGACGCGGCGGTTAGCGAACATGGCCGTCTCGACATTTTCTTCGCCAACGCCGGCATTTCCGGCGGCTTCGCCTCGATCGCCGAGCAGACGGCCGCCGACTGGGCCGAGATCCTGCGCATCAACCTGATCGGCCCGTTCCTCGCGATCAAATATGCCGCGCCGCTGATGAAGGAGCGCGGCGGATCGATCGTCTGCACCGCCAGCGTCGCGGGACTGCGGTCAGGCGCGGGCGGAGCGGCCTATTCGGCGTCAAAGGCCGGGGTGATCAACCTGGTCCAGACCGCGGCCCAGCAGCTCGGCGGGTCGGGAATCCGGGTCAACGCCCTCTGCCCCGGCCTGATCGAGACGGGGATGACGAAGCCGATCTACGAGATGGCGCGCGCGTCGGGACAGGAGGGTCGGATCGGCGAGCTCAACCCGCTGCGCCGCGGCGGCCAGCCGGGCGAAATCGCGCAGGCGGCGCTGTTCCTCGCCTCGGACGAATCGAGCTACGTCAACGGCGCCGCGCTGGTCGTCGACGGCGGCCTTTCGAGCAGCCACCCGACGACCAGGCGTTTCGACATCAGGATGCTCTAGGATCGGGCACGACGGTCTCCCCTCCCTGAAAGGGAGGGGCTGGGGGTAGGTGCCGTCGAGGCACTCGGCGGCGCGGGCCCGTTCAGTGACCGGCATTTCCGAGCGGTGCAATCTTGCGCGACCATCGCAGGACGCGCTTCGCGCAACCCACCCCGAACCCCTCCCTTCCAGGGAGGGGCGGAAGGTCATCGGAATGCTCTAGGCCGTCGGCCGAGCGACGTTCGGCGCGGCATGCGTCTCGCCGCAATTGCCGCTGACGCTCGAGACCACCTTCGGCGGCTTGCCCGGCCCTTCGGAGGTCACGTCGGTCCGGCGCGTGCAGGTCTGCGTCCCGTTGCTGGTCGAGACGATGGTCACGCTCGAGCTTCCGGCCGGCGCGTTGCCGTAGGCGGCGACGTTCAGGCCCGGTGCTCCGGCGACGGGCATCCGGGCCATCTGGTCGACCTGTCGCATCATCGCGTCGATCTGCCGGTCCATGTCGAACATGCTTCGGTCGAACATGCCGAAGGGCGCGAACGGCCCGGCGACGGGAGCTGGAGTGACCGTCACCTTGGGAGCGACGTTGCCGACATATTCGACGCGAGCGGTCGCGCCGTCAGGGAGCGCTACGTTGAGAATGTGAGTGTCCCGGCTCGCAGCGGCTGCGGCACCTGTAAGCATTACGGCGCCCAGACCGGCCAGGATCGCATATGCTTTGGGCATAGGGCGTCTCCAGGGTTGGTTGATCTGAGGCCGCCGAATGTATCGCGCGAATCTGAACAGTAGCTGTCGGAAACCTAACTTCGGACAGGAATTAATGTACGGCTTCCGG
>DASSIU010000298.1:0-4586 GCA_035691585.1 Sphingomicrobium sp.
CTGCAGCGCCCGCTGCAGATATTCGCGCATCGACGTATCGTCTTCGGCCAGGAGGATTCTCGCCATGGGGCTTGTATGCTCTGCAATATCGCGTTTTGCCAGAAGCGAATAACGTGCTCGCGCGTTGCAGGCTCCCATAGCAAGTCCTAAAGTGGCACGAAATTTAACCCTGAGACCGTGAGCAACCTCCCCTCCCCCATCATCCATGAGCCGCGAGGGGACCTTCCGGTCCTGCTCTCGGTCCCGCATTCGGGCCGCGATTACCCCGACTGGCTGGTGGCGATGGCATCGGCCGGAAAGCCATCATTGACCCTCCTTGAGGACCCGTGGGTGGACCGCCTGGTGTGGCGAGCACTGCAGCGCGGATGCGGCGCGGTAATCGCCCGCGCTCCGCGCGCCGCGATCGACTGCAACCGGGCGGAGGACGAGGTCGATCCGTCGATCGTCGACGGCGCTCGCCGGGGCAGAGTGAGCGCCCGAGCGCGCGGCGGACTGGGCATCGTTCCCACCCGAACGCAGCAGCACGGCTATCTCTGGCGCCGGGCCATGTCGCCCAGGCAGCTCGACGACCGGCTTTCGCAGGCCCACAGGCCTTATCATGCCGCCATCGAAGCCCAGCTCGCATCGCTGGTCGAGCGCTTCGGCTGCGCGCTGTTGCTAGATTGCCATTCGATGCCACCGGCACCCGATGGAGTGCCGCCCGTCGTCTTCGGCGACGGCCGCGGCCGTACCGCCGGGGGGTGGTTGAGCGCCGAGGCCGTGGCCGTCACTCGCCGCGCCGGTTTCGAGGCGGGCCTGAACGATCCGTTTGCGGGGGGGCACATCATCGAGCGGCATGCGCAGCCAGGGCGCGGCATTCACGCGCTCCAGCTCGAGATCGATCGCGGCTGCTATCTCGATGACAAGCTCGCCAAGCCCGGGCGCGGCTTCGACCGCGCCGCCGCGCTGATCGAAGCGCTCGCCGTCGAACTCGGCCAGGCGCTGATCGGCCGTCAGTACGCGACCGCGGCCGAGTAGCTCCAGTTAGACCGTCGCCGGCGCCGGTTGCGGGACCAGGCTCGGCGCTTTGCCCTGCTGCATCTGCCGGGCGAACACGTCGCGCATCTGGCTCAGCGAAAAGAGGTGGGCGTAGATGAGCGGAAGCATGCCGTTCTGGTTCATCTTCCTGAGCTCGTCGCCCCGGAGATTGCGGACCTTTTCCTCGTCTACCATCCGGAAGCCGCGGTAAACGAACGGCTGATCGAACCCCTCGGGCTGAATAGCAACTTCACCATCCATGAGGAGGTCCGACTTAACCAGGTCCTCGACGAAGGCATTGGTCCGAAGGCCCGCCGCCTCGAACTGCTCGCAGAACTCGAGGACCGCCTTGGTCGCCGCACTTGGCTGGTCGCCGTCGAACAGCGGCTCACCCTCGTCGAAATCGCCGACCGCACCCGAGGTCGGATCATAGCAGAGCGATAGCTCGTCGCTGTCAGGTCGGAGCTTGGCGAGCAGGAACGGGTAGCGGCGAAGGTAGGCTGGGACGTACATGTTCGTATCGAGCGCGCGACCGTTCTCGTCGAGAAAGACGTTGACCCCCTCGTTAAGGCCCATCAGCGCGATCGGGACCGGCGTTCCGCCCACCGAGAAGACGATCGGGAAATGGCGTTGCACCAGCGTGAACTCGTCGACGGTCAGCGGGATGGCATGAGTGCGGCCAAGCTCGGGCATGCCGGCGATCCCCCGAACCTTCATCTTCCCGTGCTGGTCGAGGTTCAACGGTTCGATCGCGTTATAGAATAAAGGCAAGCTCTGAGTGGGAGCGGCAGTCGCCATTCAAATCGTCTCCTGGGGTCCGGTCTTATCGCCGCGCGTGCCCTGCGCAGCCGCCGAAAGCAGTGTGAGCGGGCCTCTATTGACCTCTTGCGGCTAAGGCAAGCCGCGCCGCGTTGGTGGTCCCGGCTCCCGCCCTAGTTCATTGAACATTCAACGCTTTGCTGCAAAGCCCGGACCCATGGGGACGGGCTCTTAAGTGACAGCGGGCGCAATGTGGAACTTCGTGCCGCTTCTGCTCGGCCTGTTCGCCGCGCAGCCGGCCACCGTGGGCCAGTCGGTCACCCGGCTGATCATCCAGGACGAGGTAATCCTGCGCGTTCCGGTTCAACCGCATCCGCTGTTTCCCGACATCGAGTGGATCGAGAAGAAGGGCCCCAAGTGCATTCCCGCCGCAGCGATCCAGCGAGCGCTCCTTTCGGGCTCCGAACAGGTCGATTTCGTCATGGCCAACCGGGTGCGCATCCGCGCCCAGTTCGACGAGGATTGCCCGGCGCTCGATTTCTACGGCGGCTTCTATCTCCAGCCGCAGGACGAGCGCTTGTGCGCACATCGCGACGCGGTTCACTCGCGTATCGGCGGAAGCTGTACGATCGAGCGCTTCAAGCAGCTGGTGCCGAGGTTCCGCCGATGACCGACGGGTTGGATTCCTCCAGTCCAATCCCCACTTTCCTTGACAAGCGCTCGGGCTGCGGCATAGCCGCGCTTCGCGCGATCGCCGCAACGGTATAAGAAGCCGCGGCCTACTCTATCATCCGGAACCTGAATGACTTTTGCCGACCTCGGCCTTTCCGACGAATTGCTCCGCGCCGTCAACGACAGCGGCTACAACGAACCGACACCTATCCAGCGCGCGGCGATCCCCTCTGTCCTCATGGGAAAGGACCTGATCGGAATCGCGCAGACCGGCACCGGCAAGACCGCCGGGTTCGTGCTGCCAATGATCGACATCCTGCACCACGGCCGAAGCCGCGCCCGCATGCCGCGATCGCTCATCCTCGAACCGACCCGCGAGCTTGCCATGCAGGTCGCCGAGAACTTCGAGAAATACGGCAAGTATCACCCGCTCTCGATGGCACTGCTGATGGGCGGCGTTCAGATGGGCGACCAGGTGAAGACCCTCGAAAAGGGCGTCGACGTGCTGATCGCAACGCCGGGCCGGCTGATGGACCTGTTCGGCCGCGGCAAGATCATGCTCAACGACTGCAACCTGCTCGTGATCGACGAAGCCGACCGAATGCTCGACATGGGCTTTATCCCGGACATCGAGGAAATTTGCTCAAAGCTTCCGAAGTCGCGGCAGACCCTGCTCTTTTCGGCGACGATGCCACCACCGATCCAGAAGCTCGCGGCCAAGTTCCTCAACGATCCCAAGCGGGTCGAGGTCACTCGGCCCGCGACCGCGAACGTCAATATCGAGCAGCGACTGGTCGAGACGAGCGCCGACAAGAAGAAAGACGTGTTGAAGGACCTGCTGCGGTCTGATGAAGTCAAGAACGCAATCGTTTTCTGCAACCGCAAGACGACCGTGCGCGAGCTCACGACGAGCCTGAAGCGCTCCCATTTTCATGCCGGCCAGATCCAGGGGGACATGGACCAGGCCCAGCGCATCGCCGAGTTCGACCGGTTCAAGAACGACGAGATCAACATCCTCGTCGCCTCCGACGTCGCCGCGCGCGGCCTCGACGTCAAAGGAGTGAGCCACGTCTTCAACTTCGATGTCCCGTGGCAGCCCGACGATTACGTGCACCGCATCGGGCGGACCGGCCGTGCCGGCGCCAAGGGCACCGCGATCACGCTTGCAACGAAGGCGGACGGCGAGCTCGTAGAGCGGATCGAAAAACTCACCGGCCACAAGATCGCGCGCATCGGCAAGCCGGAAAAAGTCGAGGCTCCGAAGAGGGCCGAAGCGAAGCGCGAACCCCGGCCGAAGGAACAGCCACAGCCGCGCAAAGAGGAGCCCTCGTCCGTCGTAGAGGACATCAGCAACGACTGGAACGGTCCGCTTCCGAGTTTCCTCTCGGTCGGCGCGAGTTAAGTTACAGGGCTGACACTGGAAAGCCTCGCCATCGCTTCCTAGCTCCTTCGCCGGCTGTGCAAGCGAAGGAATCCAGATGACCGAATATGTCCTGCCCAAGGTATGGAAGTGGGAACAGCCAAGCGGCGGCCAGTTCGCCAACATCAACCGCCCGATCGCCGGCCCCACGCACGACAAGGAGCTGCCGGTCGGCAAGCACCCATTCCAGCTCTACTCGCTCGCCACGCCCAACGGGCAGAAGGTCGGCATCATGTTCGAGGAACTGCTGGCCAAGGGCCACAGACAAGCGGAATATGACGCATGGCCGATCCGGATCGGCGACGGCGACCAGTTCGGCAGCGGCTTCGTCGAGGTAAACCCCAACAGCAAGATTCCTGCCCTTGTCGACCACAGCGGCCCCGAGCCGGTGCGGGTGTTCGAATCCGGCGCGATCCTCGTCTATCTCGCCGAGAAGTTTGACGAGTTCCTGCCGCGCTCGGGGCCGGAACGCGCAGAAACCCTTTCCTGGTTGTTCTGGCAAATGGGCAGCGCGCCGTTTCTGGGCGGCGGATTCGGCCATTTCTTCGCCTTCGCGCCGGAAAAGATGGAATATCCGATCAACCGCTACTCGATGGAATCCAAGCGCCAGTTCGACGTCCTCAACCGTCGCCTTGCGGACAACGAATATATCGCCGGTCCCGACTACACGATCGCCGATATCGCCATCTGGCCGTGGTACGGCGGAGTGGCGCTCGGG
>DASSIU010000299.1:0-4059 GCA_035691585.1 Sphingomicrobium sp.
TCAAGCGCGAACCGATCGATATCCCGCGCTTCCTCAACCGCCAGAACAACCAGTAAGCCGCACCCCACTTGACGAAGGGCGGCCCGTCCGGGCCGCCCTTTTTCGTCGGTTTGCCACTCCTCACCGGACGAGCCGCACGGCTCACCGTAAACCCTCTAGGCAGAAAGCTTTAGGCAAGATTCCATGCCGCACCGGGGAGGGACGATGCGGGGATCATTGCGAATTCGGCTGGCTGGAGCGCTCGTTGCGGGCGCGTGCGCGTTTGCTGCTGCGCCTGCGGCGGCGCAGGGCAGCTATTCGCAATATGACGAGAGCCCGGCCTCCGCGCTGGGACGTTATGTGCGCAACCTTGCATCGGACCCCAAGGATTTCGATTCGCTGATCGGGGCCGGCAAGGCCGCCCTGGCGCTCGGGGACGCGCAGGCCGCGGCAGGCTTTTTCGCCCGCGCCGACGACGTCAACCCCGAGAGCCCTCTGCCCCAGGCGGGGATGGGCGCCGTGTCAGTTGCCAATGGAGACCCGCAGGGGGCGCTGTCTTACTTCAGGCGCGCTCAGCAGCTCGGCGCCTCGGTCGCAAGTTTCGCCTGCGAGCGCGGCCTCGCTTACGACTTGATGGGTGATCAGCGGCAGGCGCAGGCAGATTATCGCATTGCCCTCGGCGGTCCCGACGCGGACGAGGCGCGTAGCCGGCTCGCCTTGAGTCTTGCGATCAGCGGCAACCGGTCCGGAGCGCTGCAGACGCTCGCACCGTTGTCAGCCAGGGGCGGCGCGGGCGTTGCGCGAGTCCGGGCCTTCGTCCTGGCGCTCACCGGTGATTCCGGCGCGGCGATGAATGCGGTCAATGCCGCGATGCCCGGGACTGCCGCGGAAGTTGCTCCTTTTCTCCAGAGGCTTCCTGCCTTGTCCGCGGGGCAGAAGGCGGCGGCGGTCAACCTCGGCATCTTCCCGGATTCGAACGGCACGACCTACGCCGCCACGCCGTCAGCGCCGGTGTCGACGGCGAGCGCCAATACCGATCGTCTGGCCGGAATCGACACCATGCTTCGCGCAGCGCCGCCGCAGCCGGCCCCTGCCGTTCAGCTTGCTTATTCTCCGTCGCCTCAGCCCTCAGCTGTGCAGCGCACGGTCGTTGCCTACCACCCCAAGATCTGGCTGCAGCTCGCCAGCGGACCGGATGTCGACGGCCTTTCCAAGCAGTTTCAGCGGCTCAAGACCGATAATCCCGACCTGTTCAACGGCATAAAGCCCTTTGTCTCGCGGGGCGAAAATCGTGCGCGACTTCTCGTCGGGCCTTTTCGCGGTGAATCCGATGCGTCGATTTTTGCGGACGACCTGAAGACCGTCGGCATAGACGCATTCCGATTTAGCGATTCCCAAAGCGACAGGATTGCTCCACTCGCTGCCGAATGACTTCCCTCACCGCGCTCGCCGCGACTCCAGCTAGATCGCGCGGCCGGTTACACTCCGAAGATAATAAAAGTCCCCGCGGCCCCCGTGACATCTTCCAGCGCGATCGCGACCGGCTCATCCACTCGATCGCCTTCCGTCGGTTGCGGCACAAGACGCAGGTGTTCGTGGCCCCGGACGGTGACCATTACCGAGTCCGCCTGACCCACAGCCTCGAGGTGGCGCAGATCGGTCGGGCCATGGCCCGCGCGCTCGGCCTCAACGAGGACCTGACCGAAGCCTTATGCCTCGCCCATGACCTCGGCCACCCGCCGTTCGGCCACGCGGGCGAAGAGGCGCTGAGCGGCGCGCTCGCCGATGCGGGTGGGTTCGACCACAATGCCCACACGATCCGCATCGTGACGAAACTCGAGACGCCCTATCCGGACTTCGACGGGCTCAATCTCAGCTGGGAAGCGCTGGAGGGGCTTGCCAAGCACAATGGACCCGTCACGACGCCAACATGGGCAATGGCTGAGGCCAACGCTGAGCGGGACCTCGAGCTCGACAGCTGGCCGAGTCTGGAGGCGCAGGTCGCGGCGATTTCCGACGACATCGCTTACGATAATCATGACATCGACGATGGCCTGCGTGCGGCCCTTCTCGACATCGACGAACTCCTGGAGTTGCCGCTCGTCAGCCGGTTGTGGGATTCGATCGGCGAGCGTCATCCCGGCCTCCCGATCGAGAAGAGGCAGCGGGCGCTCGTCCGCGACATGATTGGGCACATGGTTGGGGATGTGCTTGCCGAGACCCAGCGACGTGCCAGCGAGGCAGGAGTGAGCTCGATTGATGATGTACGCTCCGCAGGAAGGCCGCTCGCCGGTTTTTCCGAAGGGCTCGCCGGCGAGGAGCATGGGCTGAAGACTTTCCTTCATGGGCGGCTGTACGACCTGCCGGAGCTTCAGCCGGTTCGCCGGGAAGCCGAGCGCGTGGTCGCCAACCTCGCCGCAGCCTATCGCGATGACCGGTCGCTGCTGCCTGATTCATGGCGCCGCGGGGGGGACGAGGTAGAGCAGCTTCGCACAATCGGCGACTTCATCGCCGGAATGACCGATCGGTTCGCGATCGCCAGGCATGAGGAACTGGTCGGGCCGGTGAGCCTGCCCGCAAGTCGCTTTTAAGGTTACAGTTTCGTAAAATTCCGCTTCACAGGCCGTTCAGCCGAACGAGAGTTATTTCGCGTCCAAGGAGAGGCGGATGCTTTCGACCACGATCGCGCTCAATCGCTTCGGCCTCGGCGGCCGCCCGGACGACCAGCCGCCGGCCGACCCCAAGCGCTGGCTGCTTCAGCAACTTGGCCGCTTTGACGCTCGGCCGCAGGCGTTCGCGCAGGTGCCGCCGCGCGCGGAGGTCGTCCAGCAGCTCGGTGACTATCTCGCTGCGCAGCAGATGGCGGGCCGCGCCAAGCGCCAGCTTCAGCCTGCGTCGCTGCCGTCCGGCATCCCGATGCAGCCGCCGCAACAGGTGGCCGACCAGCAAGCGGACGAGCTCAAGAAATATCTTCGCCAGACAATCCGCGAGGATTATCTCGTCATGAACTCGGCGCGGCTCGATTCCGCATTGACGACGCCGAGTCCCTTCGCCGAGCGACTGGTTCATTTCTGGGCGAACCATTTCGCAGTTTCGGTCGACAAGCTGCCGGTCATCGGGCTCGCCGGTTTGCTCGAGTTCGAAGCCATTCGGCCCCATGTGCTCGGACGTTTCTCGGATATGCTGATGGCGGTCGAGCAGCACCCGGCAATGCTGGTCTATCTCGATCAGGCCCAGTCGATCGGGCCGGATTCGCAGGCCGAGATGTTCGCGGCGATGCGCGGTCGCAAGCAGCTCGGCCTCAACGAGAATCTCGCGCGCGAGATCATGGAGTTGCATACGCTCGGCGTTCGCACCGGCTATACGCAGGCCGACGTCACCGAATTCGCGCGTGCGCTGACCGGCTGGACGGTGAGCGGGCTAGGACGCGGTCCCGCCGCTCGGCTGATCGGCGGCTCGCCCGGCGAGTTCCAGTTCGCGGCGATGCTTCATGAGCCGGGCGTGCGCACGATCATGGGGAAGAGGTACGACCAGCCTGGCGAGGCGCAAGCCCGTGCCGTCCTGCTGGATCTCGCCGCCAGCCCAGCGACAGCGAAGCATCTCGCGACCAAGCTCGCGCGCCATTTCGCGGGCGACGATCCGCCCACCGCGCTCGTCGATCGATTGTCCAAGGCCTATCTCGCCAGCCGTGGTGATTTGCCGACGGTCTATCGCACGCTCATCGAATCTCCGGAGCCCTGGGCGCCACAGCCGCTCAAGTTCAAGAATTCGTGGGACTGGTCGGTCTCGGCGCTTCGCGCCGTCGGCAGCAAGTCGCTCGAGCCGACGGCCGCGGCGGGCGTGCTGCGCCAGCTCGGGCAGCCGACATGGCAGCCCGGCTCTCCGGCGGGATGGGACGACATCGCCGCCAGCTGGGCAGGCCCAGACGCGCTTGTTCGCCGGGTCGAAGTCGCTCAGCGGATCGCCGACAAGGCTGCGTCGACGGTCGATGCTCGGGCGCTCGCGGAAAAGCTCTTCCCGGGCTCGCTGAGCGAGGCGACCCGAACGGCCATTGCCCGGGCGGAAAGCCCGGCTGAAGGT
>DASSIU010000300.1:0-5756 GCA_035691585.1 Sphingomicrobium sp.
ACTTCGCGGATTCTAGTGATCATTCTCGCCCCCTAACGAACCAATTCGGTTTTCGGGCTGTCCTACAGTTTTGCCGTTGTGGCAAGCCGCGCTCCAATTGGACGGGAGGAAAGCTTGGCTCGAACGGTGCAAGGGCGGTTGCTTGATGAGCGCTCGATCGACGGAAGATCCGATGCGGCGGTGCGACCAGCCCGGTCGGTGACGGTGACGCGTGGTTTGCGCCGGCGAGGGGATGCGCGAGGAAGAGACCGCGCTCGGCTGGCCTGCACGCGCAGGCAACCTGGTCCTCAGCTTCGCGCTCGACCGCGTGGCCGACTATTATCGAGTCCGCTAGCTTCTGGCTGCTGCGTGCAATCGCCAGCCCATTCGCCAACCTCGGTCACGCGAACGCGAGGATCGATGCCGATCGGTATGCGCGGGCCGTGGCTCGCGTCGGACGTATGTAACCCACGGGCTTTCCTGGCGCGGGTCTCCTTCGGCCAGGCAGCCCCTAAAGAATTCGCGGGCGGCGGCAAGACCGTCGAGCTTGAGAGGAAGTTCGGCACGCTGGTAGCGCATGATGGGTTTGGTACGTCCGCGCGCGCACGAAGCCGCATCCAATTAGGTCCAAAACCATCGACTATTGCCAAAGCGGACTAATCTCCGTTGGCTCTTGGACCCGTCGAGCAGGCGGTCTAGGCTCAAATCATGCGGCAATATCTCGACCTCATGCAGACCATCCTCGACCGTGGAGTGGAGCAGCAGGACCGGACCGGCACCGGCACCTTGTCCTGGTTCGGCGCCCAGATGCGCTTCGACCTGGCGGATGGCTTCCCTCTGCTGACCACCAAGAAGCTTCACTTGCGCTCGATCATCGTCGAGCTGCTGTGGTTCCTTCGTGGCGACACCAACATCCGCTGGCTGAATGACCGCAAGGTCAGCATCTGGAACGAATGGGCCGACGAGCAGGGCAACCTCGGTCCGGTGTACGGCAAGCAGTGGCGCGACTGGGAAGCCGTTGACGGCCGCCACATCGACCAGATCGCCGATCTTGTCGGCCTGATCCGCAACGATCCCTATTCGCGCCGCCAGATTGTGACTGCCTGGAATCCTGGCGAGGTCGCGAAAATGGCGCTCGCCCCGTGCCACTGCCTGTTTCAGACGCAGGCGGCGGCGGGCCGGCTCAACCTCCAGCTTTATCAACGGAGCGCCGACGTTTTCCTCGGGGTGCCGTTCAATATTGCCTCCTATGCGCTCCTGACACACATGCTCGCGCGCGAGTGCGGGCTGGAGCCCGGCACGTTCGTATGGACCGGTGGCGACTGCCACCTCTACTCGAACCACCTCGACCAGTCGCGGCTGCAGTTGACGCGCGAACCGCGCCCGCTGCCTCGGCTGGTGATCAAGGATCGCGGGCAGGACCTGTTCAACTACGAGCCCGAGGACTTCGTCTTCGAAGCATACGACCCTCACCCGCACATCTCGGCGCCAGTCGCGGTCTGAAGCCGAACCGCCGCTAATCGGCTCGCGCAGGGAGCCGTTTCGGCGACTCCGCGTTAGTTCTTCCTACTCAGACGAGGAGAGGAAGGATCATGTTTCAGAAAGTGACCACCGTCGCCCTGATCGGCACGGCTTTGGTTCTCGCGGCGTGCAACACCGTTCGTGGCGCGGCGCGCGATGTCAATTCAGTCGCCAACTGCACCGAAAACGCCATGGGCGGTGGCACCCGCTGCTGAGCTTCGCACGAAGTCAGTAGACATTCAGGCGGTTCAGTGATTCATTGTCGTTCCGGGTCTTAAATGGAGGAGTGACAATGGTTCAGAAGATGGTTGCGGTGGCGTTGATAGCGGCCTCGCTGTCGATAGCGGGCTGCAATACCGTCCGCGGCGCCGCGGCCGATGTGAATTCGGCCGCCAATTGCACGCAGAACACCATGCACGGAAGCCGCTGCTAGGCGGCGAACGTCAGTCAAAAAGAACCCCGCCGGAGGCTGCTCCGGCGGGGTTTTGTTTGCCTGCGACTAGCGGCTTCAATCCTGGAGATAGTCGCCCGCGTCGGCGTCGAGCCCGTGACCGCTCGGAACGACCTCGCCAAGCGGATCGTCGCCCGTGCCGGTGTCCTCACGCGGTGAACGCGCGAGCTCGGCGGCGCGAAGCTCCTCGGCCGAGTCCGGCGCAATCAGCGCCTCCTGCATCCGGCGCTGGGCCGCGCGCAGGGCAGTGTCACGCGACGTGGCGGCGACGCGCAGGCGGTTCATGCCCGCTCCCGTGCCCGCCGGGATGAGCCGGCCGACGATGACGTTCTCCTTCAAGCCCTCGAGCGTGTCGACCTTGCCCTGCACCGCGGCCTCGGTCAGCACGCGGGTCGTTTCCTGGAACGATGCCGCCGAGATGAAGCTGCGGGTCTGGAGCGAGGCCTTGGTGATGCCAAGCAGCACGGGCTTGCCCACTGCCGGCTTCTGCTTCTTCTCGAGCCGAGCATTGGTCTCGTCCATCTCCAGTCGGTCGACCTGCTCGCCGGCGAGCAAGGTGGTGTCGCCGCCGTCGGTGATCTCGACCTTCTGCAGCATCTGGCGAACGATCACCTCGATGTGCTTGTCGTTGATCTTCACCCCCTGCAGTCGATAGACTTCCTGGATCTCGCTCACGAGATATTCGGCGAGAGCAACCACACCAAGCACTTCCAGGATATCGTGCGGATCGGGTGAACCGCCGACGAGATTATCGCCGCGCTTGACGAAGTCGCCTTCCTGGACCTCGATCATCTTCGACTTGGGCACCAGATACTCGACCGGTTCTGACCCGTCGTCGGGGACGATCGCGATCTTACGCTTGGCCTTGTAGTCGCGCATGAAGGTGACCTTGCCGGAAACCTTGGCGATGATCGCATTCTCCTTCGGCTTGCGCGCCTCGAACAGTTCGGCGACGCGCGGCAGACCGCCTGTGATGTCACGCGTCCGCGCGGCTTCCCGCGGCATGCGTGCGAGTACCTCGCCGGCTGCGACCTGCTGGCCATCCTCGACGGCGACGATCGCTCCGGCGGCGAGCCGGTAGACGCCCGCTTCCTTCGTCTTTTCGCCGGTGAGCGTGAGACGAGGATGGAGCGACTCCTTCTTCGACTTGGCGTTGTCGTCGGTAACCACGCGCTGCGTGATTCCAGTCGACTCGTCGACTACCTCGGTCATTGTGCGGTTTTCGATCAGGTCCTGGTACTTCACGGCACCAGCCTTCTCGGTGATGACCGGGCTGAAGGACGGATCCCACTCGGCAATGCGATCGCCACGGCTAACGATATGGCCGCTCTCGCACAGCAAGTGGGCGCCATATGGAACGCGATGGGTCGACAGCTCGCGACCGTCCATGTCGACGATTGCGATCTCGCCCGAACGCGACAGAGACAAGTGCCGGCCGCGCGGGTCGACGATCGTTGGCATATCGCGAAACTCGATCGTGCCGTCGACCGGTGATTCGAGGTTCGACTGCTCGTTGAGCTGCGCTGCGCCGCCGATGTGGAAGGTCCGCATCGTCAACTGGGTGCCCGGCTCGCCGATCGACTGGGCGGCGATGACACCCACCGCCTCGCCGATGTTGACCGGGGTGCCCCGCGCGAGGTCCCGCCCGTAGCATTTGGCGCAGACGCCCTGGGTCGACGCACAGATCAGCGGGGAGCGAATCTTAACTCCCTGCAGTCCGATCTCCTCGATCCTGGCGACCATCGCCTCGTCGAGCAGCTCGCCCTCCGCGATGATCGTCTCGCCCGACTTGGGATCGACGATATCCTCGGCGGTCGTGCGGCCCAGCACTCGGTCTGCGAGCGACGCAATGACGGCGCCGCCCTGGACGATCGCGCGCATTTCGAGCGCTCGGTCGGTGCCGCAATCCTGCTCGATGATGACCGCGTCCTGCGACACGTCGACAAGCCGGCGGGTCAGGTAGCCCGAGTTTGCCGTCTTGAGCGCCGTGTCCGCCAGGCCCTTGCGGGCTCCGTGGGTCGAGTTGAAGTACTCGAGAACGGTCAGGCCTTCCTTGAAGTTCGAGATAATCGGAGTCTCGATGATCTCGCCCGACGGCTTGGCCATCAGGCCGCGCATGCCGGCGAGCTGCTTGATCTGGGCCTGGCTACCGCGGGCGCCCGAGTGAGCCATCATGTAGATCGAGTTCAGGTCGGCCTGCCGCCCGTCGGGGCGCTTCGGAGTTGCTGAAATCTCCTTCATCATGGCGCTCGCGACCTGGTCGCCGCATCGCGACCAGGCATCGATCACCTTGTTGTACTTTTCCTGCTGGGTGATCAGGCCGTCCTGGTACTGCTGCTCGTAGTCCTTCACGAGCGTCCGGGTCTCCTCGACGAGGCCTTCCTTCGCCTTCGGGATGACCATGTCGTCCTTGCCGAACGAGATGCCAGCGGTGAACGCGTGCCTGAAGCCGAGCTGCATGATCGCGTCGGCGAAGAGCACCGTCTCCTTCTGGCCGGTGTGGCGATAGACGATGTCGATGACGTCGCCGATCTCCTTCTTGGTGAGGACCCGGTTGACTGTCTCGAACGGCACCTTGTGGCTCTTCGGCAGAGTCTCGCCGAGCAGCATGCGGCCGGCGGTCGTCTCGAACCGCTTCATGTAGGTCTGACCCTGCTCGTCAGTCTGCGGGACGCGGCTGATGATCTTCGAATGCAGCGTCACGGCCCCGGCGGCGAGGGCCTGGTGGACCTCCTGCATGTCGCTCAGCATCATGCCCTGGCCCGGCTCATCCTCCTTCTCGAGGCTGAGGTAGTAGAGGCCGAGCACCATGTCCTGCGAGGGAACGATGATCGGCTTGCCGTTGGCGGGAGACAGGATGTTGTTGGTCGACATCATCAGGACGCGCGCTTCCAGCTGAGCCTCGAGGCTCAGCGGAACGTGCACGGCCATCTGGTCGCCGTCGAAGTCGGCGTTGAAGGCGGCACAGACCAGCGGGTGAAGCTGGATCGCCTTGCCCTCGATCAGGACAGGCTCGAATGCCTGGATGCCGAGGCGGTGGAGCGTCGGCGCCCGGTTCAGCAGCACCGGATGCTCGCGGATCACCTCGTCGAGGATGTCCCAGACTTCCTTGCGCTCCTTCTCGACCCACTTCTTCGCCTGCTTTAGGGTCATTGAGAGGCCCTTGGCGTCAAGGCGCGAGTAGATGAATGGCTTGAACAGCTCCAAGGCCATCTTCTTGGGCAGGCCGCACTGGTGGAGCTTCAGCTCCGGACCGGTGACGATGACCGAGCGACCGGAATAATCGACACGCTTGCCGAGCAGGTTCTGGCGGAACCGGCCCTGCTTGCCCTTCAGCATATCGCTGAGGGACTTCAGCGGCCGCTTGTTGGCGCCGGTGATCGTCCGGCCACGACGGCCGTTGTCGAACAATGCATCGACCGCTTCCTGAAGCATGCGCTTCTCGTTTCGGACGATGATGTCGGGAGCGCGCAGTTCCATCAGCCGCTTGAGGCGGTTGTTGCGGTTGATCACGCGGCGATAGAGGTCGTTGAGGTCTGACGTCGCGAACCGGCCGCCGTCCAGCGGCACGAGCGGTCGAAGCTCGGGCGGGATGACCGGGACGACGTCCAGGATCATCCACTCGGGCCGGTTGCCGGACTCGAGGAAGCTCTCGACGACCTTCAGGCGCTTGATGATCTTCTTGGGCTTGAGCTCGGACTTGGTCTCGGCGAGCTCCTTCAGCAGCACCTCCTTCTCGCCCGCGAGGTCGAGATCGATCAGCATCTGCTTGACCGCCTCGGCGCCGATTCCGGCCGAGAAGGCG
>DASSIU010000301.1:0-5447 GCA_035691585.1 Sphingomicrobium sp.
AACAGAAGCGCGTGATTGGTCCAGAGGACCGATCCTGTCACTCGATGCGCCGACTGCATCATGTGATGGTGGTTGTTCCAGTAGATCGCCACGTTGACGAAGGCGAGCAGGTAGGCGGCGAGCAGCGGAAGGACGGCGAGCGCCGCGTGAAGCGTGGGCTCGGCCGGGAACTTCAGTTCGAGCACCATGATGGTCAGCGCCACCGACACCACACCGTCGGTGAGAGCGTTCAGTCGCGCTGGACTCATTCGATTGCCCCCCCGGGCTTAGTCGCCCGAGTGACTCGCAACAGCCTTGGGGTTGTTGTCAACTGCTGCCTGCGCCCTGACCCACTTGATCAGCTCGTCGAGCTGGATTGCCTGCTCGGTCGCGATCAGGGCGTCGGGGGCAGGAAGTCGGTCCTGGCCGGCGGCTTGAGCAGCCCGGCCGGCGGAAGCGGGAATGACGGGCACTGGTGGGCCTCCGCCAGCACCGGAATCGGCTGCGGCCTCGGGCTGCTCCCGCAGGCGCCCAGAAGCAATGTCGGCAGCGTCAGCGCGAGCAGCGGCAAGACGGGCTTCGAAGTCATTGGCGGTCCTTTCGTTGATGGCCTGCTGCTCGGCGGCGACCCGGTCGGCATTGGCCTTGTCCTGGGCGCGGGCGGTGTCCGCCGCTGCGCGGGCGCTGGCGACCGTGGTCGCGAACGCGGCCTGCTCCTGCTGATAGAGATGCTCGTAATTTTCGCTCTGCTTCTTCCAGTGGACGGCTTCGAGCTTCTGGACGGTCAGCATCGCCATCAGGGTGAAACCGACGGCGACGCCGGCCATTCCCTGCCAGTTGAGGAGGCGGAAAATCATTGGCCGTCGGCCTCGACCGAGGCGCCGTCGCGAGTGGCGCTGAGCTTCACTCGCCCGACCGGCCCGCCCGCGAGCAGGCCGATGATCACCACGATCATCGCGACGATGAAGCCGCCGAGCGACCAGCCGAAGATGCGGACGATTCCATGCTCCTCGGCAGGGCTCCAGCCACCCCACATCAGCAGCGCGACCATGAAGCCCGCGGCCGCTCCGCAGAACATGCCCGCCGCCGAGGCGAGCAGACCGTAGATGTAGCGCTGTCCCTCGGCGAAGGTGGCGGGCGGTGGCAATGGTTTCACGGTAAGTCTCCCCTCCTTAAGGTCACTAATGTCACCCGATCGGGCGCCATTTTTCGCGACTTTAGCCCAGCACACCAATACGGTTCGCCAGCCACCCGTAAAGAACGCCTCATTGGCTGGCCTGCGCTCGGCGAGCCGGAGGTAGCGTTCGCCCTGGAGGGCCTCGAGCGCCCGGAGCAGCACGGTCTCGCCACTGGTCGCTCCGCGCAATCTGAGGAAGGCATCCAGCGCTGCGAGCGTCGCGGGTCCGACGCGGCCGTCGGGCGTGAGGTCCGGATAATCCGTGCCATTGCGGTTAAGCGCCGTCAGCGCCCGCTGCAGGAACGTGACCGCGACCGCCGGCCCCATGTTGACGCCCGTGTCGAACAGCTCGGCCGCGACTCGGGCGCTGCGCTTCGCAACTTCGTCGAGGCGCGGCCGCAGCCAATAAAGGCGGCGATAGATTGCCGCCGCCTCGCTCCTCGGAAGCTGCTGCATCGGGCCGGCGTAGCTATTGGCCCTTGCAACCGCCTGCGTGATCCCGAAGCAGGTCGGACCACCCTTGTCGGCCGAATTGTTCACATAGCCGCCCTCGCGATCGATCAATCCGTCGACCAGCCCGTCAATATCCAGCACCTGGTCCATCGCCGTCTCTCCTTCCGAGTCGGCGTTGGATAACCAAATCGGTTTGCTGTAGGAAAGCGCACGAGCCAAATGCGTCGCGCCGCGCTTGGTCCGGCACCCGTTATCCGATCCTCTTGCGAGGCCGGGATGACGAGTGGCGGAAGCGCCGCTACGCTTCACCGATGAACTCGCGATTCCTCTCCGCCCTGGCCGTGGCCTTTCTCTCGGCGCCCGCCTCAGCCGCACTCTCGCCCGCCGAGCAGGTCATGATCCGAACCGTCGATGCCGAGCAGGCTCGAACCACCGCCATGCTCCAGCGCTGGGTCGACCAGAACAGCGGGACGATGAACCTCGCCGGAGTCGAGGCCGTGCGGCGGATGATCGAGCCGGAACTTCTGGCTCTCGGTTTCAAGACCCAATGGATCGACATGCACGCGGTTGGACGCGCCGGACACCTCGTCGCCCGCCACACCGGCAGTCGCCGCGGCAAGAGGTTGCTGCTGATCGGACATCTCGACACGGTGTTCGAACCGGATTCGCCGTTTCAGCACTGGGCGCAGGAAGGGGACCATGCGCGCGGTCCCGGGGCCGGCGACGACAAGGGTGGCGACGCGGTCATCATCGCAGCCCTGCGCGCGATGCAGGCCGCCGGCACGCTCAAGAACGCCAACATCACGGTCTTCCTGACCGGGGACGAGGAAGACGCCGGTCGGCCGCTCGCGATTTCCCGCCGCGACCTCGTCTCGGAAGGCAAGCGCGCCGACGCCGCGCTCGATTTCGAGGATCTCGCCGTCCAGAAGGGAATGGACATGGGCTCGACCGCGCGGCGCAGCGCGGGCAGCTGGACCCTGACGGTAACCGGCCGGAGCGCGCATTCGGCAGGTGTCGGGGCCGACGATTATGGCGCGATTTACGAGCTTGCCCGCATCATCGACCGGTTCCGGCGCGAGCTTCCGGAGGACAAGCTGACGTACAACGTCGGGCTGGTCGGCGGTGGCCAGACGGCGACGCTCGACGCCGGCAAGATCCGGCTCGAAGCAACGGGCAAGACCAACATCATTGCCGCGACCGCCGTTGCTCGCGGCGACCTCCGGGCGATCAGCCAGGATCAGATCGACCGCGTCGAGGCGAAGATGCGGACGATCGTCGCGCAGTCGCTCGCCGGGGCCCATGCCGAGATCAGCTTCGACCCCGACATCTACCCGCCCATGCCGCCGACGGACGGCAACCGCGCGCTTCTTGCCGAGCTGAACGGCGTCAACCGGGAAATGGCGCTTCCGGAAATGGGCGAACTCGACGCCGCCGACCGCGGAGCGGGGGACATCAGCTTCGTTGCCAGCGAGGTCAGCGGATTGGCGGGCCTCGGGCCCTCGAGCTCGGGCTCGCACACGGCTGCCGAGACGGTCGATATCCCCTCCATCTTCAAGCAGGCGAAACGAGCCGCGATCCTGATGAGCCGGCTCTCCAGGGAGCATCGCTGATTGCACTCCGCGTACTGGGCGCCAAGATCACTGCAACCCCCGTCGAAGTTGGGGGTTTTGCTTTCGGTGGCCCATCCCTTTCGCCTGTGTAAGGAGTCGCCGCGTTGGCGGACGTGACCGAGCTCGTGGACGATTCCCTGACCCGTGATCCGTTCAAGCTGCTGGTTCAGTCGATCGTCGATTATGCCATCTATCTGCTCGACCCCAATGGCTTCGTGACGAGCTGGAACGCCGGGGCCGAGCGGATCAAGGGATTCCAGACGGAAGAGATCGTCGGCCAGCACTTCTCCAAATTTTATACCGAGGAGGACCGCGAGGCGGGGATGCCGGAGCGCGTCCTCGACACGGCCAAGCGCGAGGGCAAGTTCGTCGGTGAAGGCTGGCGGGTGCGGAAGGACGGGTCGCGCTTCTGGGCGAGCGTTGTCGTCGACCGCATCAACGACGAGCAGGGCAAGTTGATCGGCTTCGCCAAGATCACTCGCGACATGACGGAGCAGCGCGAGGCGCAGCATGCGCTGCTCGAGGCAGAACGGCGGTTCAGGATCCTTGTCCAGGGTGTGACCGATTATGCGATCTTCATGCTCGATCCGGACGGACGAATCGCCAACTGGAACTCGGGCGCGGAGCGGATCAAGGGCTACAAGGCCGACGAGATCACCGGCGAGCATTTCAGCCGCTTCTACACGGACGAGGATGTCGAGGCCGGCATTCCGAAGAAGGCCCTCGAAACCGCTCGCGAGACGGGCCGCTACGAGGCCGAAGGCTGGCGGGTGCGCAAGGACGGCTCGCGCTTTTGGGCGAGCGTGATCATCGATGCCATCCATGACGAGAACGGGGAGCTGATCGGATTCGCCAAGATCACGCGCGACATGACCGAAAAGCGCGCCGCGCAACAGCAGCTGGAGGAGTCGCGCGAACAGCTGTTTCGTGCGCAAAAGATGGAAGCGCTGGGGCAGCTGACCGGCGGGCTGGCGCACGATTTCAACAACCTGCTGACGGCGATTCTCAGCGCTTGCGAGCTAGCCGCGCGCAGCTCCGACAAGCCCGAAAAGCTGAAGCGAATGCTGGACGGGATCCGCAATTCCGCGCAGCGCGGCGCCGGCCTAACCAAGCAGTTGCTGGCATTTGCGCGGGCGCAGCAGCTCGAAATCAAGCAGATCGATCTGAAGGCATTCTTTGCCGATGTGTCGACGCTTCTCCGTCCGTCGCTCAGGTCCAACATCGAGGTGGTGACCGAACTGCCCGACTCGCTCTGGCCGGTCGACGCCGATGCGGGAGCGCTGGAGCTCGCGCTCCTGAACCTCGCCTTCAATGCGCGCGATGCGATGAAGGACGGAGGCGAGCTCAAAATCAGCGCGAAGAACGTGGTGCTGAACGGACGACCCGACGACCTCAGGGGCGAGCATGTTGCGCTGACGGTGACGGATACGGGGAGCGGCATCGCCCCGGACGTGATGGAACGGGTCTTCGAGCCCTTCTTCACCACCAAGGGGTTCGGCGAGGGAACCGGTCTTGGGCTCAGCCAGGTGTTCGGGTTCGCCAAGCAGATCGGTGGCGCAATCACGGTTGAATCGAAACCGAACCAGGGCGCGACCTTCACACTCTACCTGCCGGTTAGCCGTGGAGCCGACGCCGCAGAGACCCGGGCCAGGACCGGGGCCCCACTCGGTCGGGCGCTGATCGTCGAGGATGACGCCTTCATTGCCGAGCTTGCCGCCGGAATGCTCGGCGAGCTCGGCTTTGAATGTACCATCACCCACAGCGCCACGGAGGCGCTCGAGAAACTCGCGGGCGGCGACAAGCCGACGTTGATCTTCTCGGACATCATCATGCCGGGCGGGATCAGCGGAATCGAGCTCGTGCAGAAGGTGCGCGACCGCTTCCCGGAGCTGCCGGTGCTGCTGACCACCGGCTACAGCCAGGAGGTTGCCGGCGCTCACGGCTTCCCCGTGCTTCAGAAGCCCTATGAAATGGAGGCGCTGGCGAGCGCGCTTACCAACCTGTTGAAGCGCGAAATCGCCGTCACTTGAAGGGCTTGCGTGCGGGGCGTTGACAGCCCTGCGGTTTTGAGGGCCTCATCTGCTCCGCCGTGCGACGCGGCACGGCCGTGGAGGGGGTTTCCAATGGCGACAACGACAGAGACTCGCGCACCAGCGCATTTGTGGATCGTCGGCGCTCTGGCGCTCTTGTGGAATGCGTTCGGCTGCCTCGATTACACCATGACCAAC
>DASSIU010000302.1:0-2542 GCA_035691585.1 Sphingomicrobium sp.
AGGCCTCAACTTCCGGCTCGGCGGCACCAGCTTGCTCATCGTCGTCAATGTAACCATGGACACGGTAAGCCAGATCCAGAGCCACTTGATCGCTCACCAATATGGCGATCTTATCAAGAAGGCGAAGCTCAAGACCACGCCGCGGCGGCGCTAATTTCGGATTCGGCGAACGGGGAGAGAGCGCCGCAATGCTGAACATCATCCTGTTGGGGCCGCCAGGTGCGGGGAAGGGAACCCAGGCCGCCCGGCTACAGGCGGAACGGGGAATGATCCAGCTGTCGACCGGTGACATGCTGCGCGAAGCGCGAGCGAGCGGCTCGCCCATCGGTGAGAAGGTCAAGGCGATCATGGACGCCGGTGAACTGGTGAGCGACGCCATTGTCACCGCGCTGATCGGCGAGCGGCTTGATACCTGTGCGGATTGTGGGGCGATTTTTGACGGCTTCCCGAGGACGAAGCACCAGGCGGAGGCGCTCGATCTGCTTCTGGCCGAGCGTGGCCGCAACCTCGACCACGTCATTGAGCTGGCGGTCGACGAAGAGGCGCTGGTCAAGCGCATCACCGGGCGCTTCACCTGCGCGAAGTGTGGCACCGGTTATCACGACAGCTTCCGGCCAACGAAAGTGCCGGGTGTCTGCGACGTCTGCGGCTCGACCGAATTCAAGCGGCGGCCCGACGACAATGAACAGACGGTCCGCACGCGGATGGAGGAATATCGCGCGAAGACCGCGCCAATCCTCCCCTTCTACGAAGCAAGGGGCTTGGTGCGGCGCGTCAACGGCATGGGCTCGGTCGCGGAAGTCGCCGCCCAGATCGACGCGATCCTGGACGCTACGGCTTAAGCTTTCTCCAGCGTCACGAAGCGGAATGGCGGACGGCCGTATTGCGCCGGGTGACTTTCGCCCCGAGTTTCCCGCCAGGCGCCTCGCGCACGCGGATCGTCGATGCGGGTGTCGCCTGGAACATCCTCCAACACCTCGGTCAGTTCGACACGGTCGGCGAGCGGCTGGAACAGGCGAAAGATACCCGCGCCGCCGATCACTGAAACGGCCTCGTTTCCCGCGAGGCGCAGCGCTTCTTCAACATCATGCGCGACCTCCGCGCCTTCGGACCGCCAGTTCGGTTCACGCGTCAGCACGATGTGGCGCCGTCCGGGAAGCAATCCCGGCAGGCTCTCGAACGTCTTGCGACCCATCACCATCGCGCTGCCCATGGTCAGCGCCTTGAAGCGTTTTAGATCGGCGGGGAGGTGCCACGGCAGCTTGCCGGCGCGGCCGATGACGCCATTCTGCGCGCGCGCGACGACCATGATGATCGGCGGTCTCTCCATGCGTCCCCTCTGGCGGTGTCGCGCGTTCCTGCCAAGCAGGCTATTGCGGCTGCGATGACCGGCGGAGAAGCGAAGCTGATCGACCAAGCGGGACGGATGCTCGGCCCCAAGGCTGTCATTACCGACCCGAAGGAGATCGAGCCCTGGGTTACCGATTGGCGAGGCCGGTTCCATGGCGCGACGCCAGCGATTCTCGCGCCGGCCTCGAGGGAGGAAGTCGCGCAAATTGTCCGTCTTGCCGCCGAGCATGGCGTGCCGCTGGTGCCCCAGGGCGGAAATACCGGCATGGCCGCCGGCGCGACGCCCCCGGCGGACGGCTCCGCCATCCTCCTTTCGACGCGGCGGATGAACCGCATCCGTTCGATCAGCGCCGATAGCCGCCTCGCCGTGGCCGAAGCCGGAGTGATTCTCGCGACCCTGCACGAGACCGCGCACCAGGTCGGCCTGCGCTTTCCGCTTACGCTCGGGGCACGGGGAAGCTGCACTCTCGGCGGGCTTACTTCGACCAACGCCGGCGGGACGCAGGTCTTGAAGTTCGGCACCATGCGTTCGCTCGTCGCCGGGGTTGAAGCGGTGCTTCCCGACGGCTCGATCCACGACGGCCTCTCGGCTCTGAAGAAGGACAATCGGGGCTATAGCCTCGATCAGCTGCTCATCGGAGCGGAGGGTACCCTCGGGGTCATTACGGCGGTGGCCCTGCGGCTGGTGCCGACCATTGCAGCTCGCGCGGTCGCCTGGGCGGGGGTGGAGAGCCCGGCCAAGGCGCTGGATCTGTTGCGCTTCCTGGAGGCGCGCACCCACAACATCGAGGGGTTCGAGCTGGTCCCGCAAGACTCGCTCGACTTGGTGTTGAAACACATTCCCAACACGCGCGCTCCCCTGGCCGGAAAGCACGATTGGCACGTGCTGGTGGAGGCGACCACGTCCGACACGGAAATGGACATTGCGGGTGAGCTTGAGCAGCTGCTCGGCGCCGCGCTTCAGCAGGGAATTATCGGTGACGCGGTCCTCGCCGCCAACGGGGCGCAGGCTGACGCTTTCTGGAAACTCCGCGACACGATCTCCGAAGCCGAGCGTGCCGAAGGCCAAACGCTCGCGCATGACATCTCGGTGCCCGTTGCCGCCATGCCCGCGTTCATCGTCGAAGCCTCGGCCAAGGTCGAGCAGGCCTTTCCCGGTCTCGTGGCCAGTGGCTTCGGCCACCTCGGCGAC
>DASSIU010000303.1:0-3535 GCA_035691585.1 Sphingomicrobium sp.
TTCCGGCGGAATCGTCGAAATCGCTTCTGCGAGCATGATGTCGAGCGTCTTCTTGCCCATTCGGGCCATCAGCGCCGACTTCTCGTCGATGGCGATCAGCTCGCCCCGGCTGATCACGCCGACGCGGTCCGCCATTTCCTCCGCTTCCTCGATGTAGTGCGTTGTCAGGATAATCGTTGTCCCGTCGGCCCGAAGCTTGCGCACCAGGTCCCACATGTCCCGGCGCAACTCGACGTCGACGCCGGCGGTGGGCTCGTCGAGGAACAGGATCGCGGGCTCATGGCTGAGGGCTTTCGCGATCATCGCCCGCCGCTTCATGCCGCCGGACAGGAAGCGCATTTCCGACTTGCGTTTATCCCACAGCGACAGGCGCTTCAGGATATCCTCGATATAAGCGTCGTTGCGCGGCCGTCCGAACAACCCGCGCGAGAAGCTGACCGTGTTCCACACGCTTTCAAAGGCCTCGGTCGTCAATTCCTGGGGGACAAGGCCGATCCGGCTTCGGGAGTAACGGAAATCGTGCTGCCAATCCTTGCCGTCGACCAGGACCTCGCCGCTGCTTGCGGTGACAATCCCGCAGACGATGTTGATCAGCGTAGTCTTGCCGGCGCCATTCGGTCCCAGAAGCGCGAAAATCTCGCCACGGTTGATGTCCAGGTCCACCGACTTCAGCGCGTCGACGCCGGTCCCATAGGTCTTCCGCAGCTTGCGAATGGAAAGAATTGGGTCGTTCATTCGATCGGACCTGGTTCGGCGGGCAAGGCATCGTCCTTCATCAAGCCGTGGCGAAGAAGCATGGGGATATTTGCGGCCGCAAACACAAAGGTAAGGGGCAGGGCGCCCCACAGCTTGAACCCGACCCAGAAATTGGTCGACGTGTTCCGCCAGACCGCCTCGTTGAGTACGGCCATGAAGGCGAAGAACAGCGCCCAGTTCCGCGTGAGCTTGGTCCAGCCGATCTCGTCCAGGCCGGGGTAAGTGCTTCCGAGAACGCGCTGCAGAAGCGGCCGGTCGGTCGCGAGGCCGAACCACAGCAGGCCCGAGACAAGCGCGTAATAGAAGGTCGGCTTCATCTTGATGATCCAATCCTTGTGAAGCCAGATCGTCAGGCCGCCGAGAACGACGACCATCACGCCGGAAAACCACAGTAGCGGCGAAATCTTCCCGTAGCGGAGCGCCGAGAAGATCATCGCGACGACCATCGCGATCATGAATGCCCCGGTGGCGACGAAGATTTTCATCACCGCCGGCACCGGCGCCAGGAAATTGACCAGAAAGAAGACCAGCAGGGGCCCGAGGTCGATCAGGAGCTTGCCCGCGCCTTGCGGCTCTTCGCTTCTGCTCATTCGGCCGGCAATCCGGCAATGGCGCGGGCCACGGCGCGCGGATCGAAGGGCCTGAGGTCGTCGGCGGTCTCGCCGACACCGATGGCGTGGATCGGCAGCCCGAATTTCTCGGCCGCGGCGACGAGGATCCCGCCGCGCGCCGTGCCGTCGAGCTTGGTCATGATGAGGCCGGTCACGCCTGCCGTCTCGCGAAACACCTCGACCTGCGCAAGCGCGTTCTGGCCGGTGGTGGCGTCGAGGACGAGGAGGACGTCATGCGGCGCTTCGGGGTTGAGGCGGCCGAGGACGCGGCGGATCTTCGCCAGCTCCTCCATCAGGTGCGTCTTGTTCTGGAGACGGCCGGCGGTGTCGACGATGAGGACATCCTCGCCCGTGGCGGTGGCTTGCTTGACGCCGTCGAAGACGATTCCGGCCGCGTCCCCGCCTTCCTTGCCGGCGATCACCGGCGCGCCGACGCGCTGGCCCCACACCTGGAGCTGCTCGATCGCGGCGGCCCGGAACGTGTCCCCGGCGGCGAGCAGCACGCCATAATCCTGCTCCCTGAGCCAATGGGCGAGCTTGCCGATCGTCGTCGTCTTGCCCGAGCCGTTGACGCCGATCACGAGGATCACGTGCGGTCGGGGAAATCCTGTGATTTCCAATGGCTTGGCGACGGGTGCTAAGATCTTCTCGATTTCCTCGGCGAGGATCGAGCGAAGGCCTCGCTCATCCAGCCGCTCGAACTTTTGCGCGGCAATCGCGTCGCGGATCCGGTGGGAGGCCTCGGGCCCCAGGTCGGAGGCGATCAATGCTTCCTCGATATCGTCCAGCGTCGACGTGTCGAGTGCCGCCCTGCTGGTGAGGCCGGTCAGGTTGTCCGCGACCCGCTCGGCGGTCTTCTGGAAGCCGCCGCGCAGGCGATCGAGCCAGCTCATGCCCAGACCGCCGTCAAATGGTCGCTTTCCCGACCCGTGATCCGCGCGACGCCGCTTTCCCCGCGCGTGCCGCCCGCGATCGCAACCGGAGCGAAATTGTTCGTGTGCCCACTGCCTTCGCTTTCGACGAGCACCGGCTGGACCGATCCGGCCATGCTGTCGAGCCAGCGTTGTCGCCTGTTAGCCGCGGCCTCGCGCAGGCGAGCGGCCCGTGCCTTCACCAAGTCTCGCGCCAGTGGCGGCATGCGCGCCGCTGGTGTCCCGGGCCGCGGCGAGAAGGGAAAGACATGAGCAGCAATAATGTCGCAATCATCTAGTAGCTTCAATGAGTTGATTGCCATTTCTTCAGATTCGGTGGGAAATCCGGCAACCAGGTCGGCGCCGATCGAGGCGTCCGGACGCGCCGACTTGATCCGCTCGACGGTGCGGACGGCATCGGCGCGGCCGTGGCGGCGTTTCATGCGCTTGAGGATCATGTCATCGCCCGCCTGAAGCGACAGGTGGAAATGCGGCATCAGCCGCGTCTCGCCGGCGATCAGCTCGAACAGCGCATCGTCGATCTCGATGCTGTCGAGCGACGAAAGGCGGAGACGTTCAAGGCGCGGCTCGGCAGCGAGGAGGCGCTGGCAGAGCATTCCCAATCCGCCCTCGTAGTCCGTAATATCGACGCCGGTGAGGACGATCTCCTTCGCGCCGCGGTCGATCTCGCGTGCGACTGCTTCGCGGATCGCCTCGAACGGAAGGGAAACACTCGGTCCGCGGGCCTGCCAGATCGAGCAGAAGGTGCAGCGATGGTTGCAGCCGGTCTGGATCGCGACGAAGCTCTTCACATTGGCCAGCAGCCCCGCTGGCGCCATGACGTCATTCGCCACCAAACTATTGAGCTTGCGAGCATTTCCGACGACGCGCGAAACGCCAGGCATGGTCGCAAAGGTCGCCGGCTCCAGCTCGGCCGCACAACCGGTGACGAGGATTTTCGCGCCTGGACGACGCCGATGCGCACCGCGGATCGCCTGGCGTGTCTGGCGCACGGCTTCACTGGTCACGGCGCAGCTGTTGACGACGATCCAGTCCTCGTCTGCAGGTGCGGTGCGGGCGATCGTCTGGCTCTCGGCGAAGTTGAGCCGACAGCCGAGCGTGATCGTCTCGACACTCAATTCAGTGCCTCGAGATCGAGCTCGCCGCTGAACACGTGCGTGGCACTTCCACGCATCCGGATCGGTTTGCCCGGATCCCATTCAATCGTCAGACGGCCGCCTGTCATGTCTACGTGAA
>DASSIU010000304.1:0-5386 GCA_035691585.1 Sphingomicrobium sp.
GGGCGACGGCGCCCGGAATCATGATCGCCATTGTCGCAGTCGTGGTTCTGCCGGTTCTCCTCACGATCCCCGAGACCGCTCCCAGATGAACCGATAGCCTCGCGGCTGGCTCTGCCTATCGCCGGCGCGGCCGTTCACTCATCTGCGGTTCAAGTTGCGGAGCCGTATCGAGGCCACACCCACGATCCGGAGACTCGAATGGACCTCAACTATTTCTTCCGCCGGCAACAGGTGGAGCGGACCCTCGCCGAAGCGGCCGAGAGCGAGGCCGCACGCAACGTGCACGAAGAGCTGGCGCTCGCCTACGAACGGCAGATCGAGCGCAAGACCGGCGGCCGGATCGTTTTCCCCTGGAAGCGCAAGCGCAAAGCCTAGCGCGACCCGAACCCGGTCAGGACAGTCTTGATCGTTCGGAAGAAGATCAGCACGTCGAGCCAGGGCGAGAAGTATTTGATGTAGTAGAAGTCGTAGTGGAGCTTGGCGTGGACTTCCTTGACCTCCGCGACATGCCCCTGGTTGACCTGAGCCCAGCCCGAGATGCCCGGCTTCACCACGTGCCGGTAGCGGTAGAACGGGATCTCGCTGGTGTACCAGATGGATAATACCTGAGCCTCCGGGCGAGGCCCGATCCAGCTCATCTCCCATTTCAGGATATTGAAGATCTGCGGGAGCTCATCGATCCGAAGCTTCCGAAGTACCCGCCCGACGCGCGTGACCCGGTCATCATCGCTCCGGGTCATCGCCGCATCGCGGTCATGGCCGTCTTCGACGCAGCGCATCGTCCGAAACTTGTAGACGGTGATGGTCCGGCCGGCATGACCGATCCGCTTCTGCCTGAACAGTATTGGCCCCTTGCTGTCGACCCGGATGGCAATCGAGGCAGCCGCCATGATCGGAAGCACCAATGGCAAGAGCACCACAGCGAAGATGAAATCGCCGAAGGCCTTCAGGTAGAAATAGCCAATCGCCGGGACCAGCGACCCGAAGCTGTTCTCCGACAGGCGCTCGAGCTCCACTCGCCCGGTCAACGATTCCGACAGCTGCTTCACCTGGTACACGATCCGCCCGGCGAGCGCGGCATCTGCGAGGAATGCTTCCCACTCGTCCGGCAGCTCCGCGTTGAAGTCGGCAACGATCGCGTTGCATGAGCGCGTGTCGTGAAGTTGCGGCCGCTTGAGGACATGCCAGTCGATGCCGCCGATCTGGACGAGCGCATCGATTGCGCCGAACGGCACTACCGCTATGCGCCGCCGGATTTTCCGCTCCGCGCGGATGTAGAGGAGATACAGCCAGGCAACGTGGAGGAGGAAGCCGGCCGCGAGCGCGAGCCGATCATAGGGGAAACGCGTGAGGACGAACCACACGACGGCGACGCCATGACCGGTCAGCGCCGCGGGAAGGATGACCGAGCTTCGGCGGATGCCCGGATAAGTCTCGATCGAGAGGCGTGTCCAGAAGGCAAGGATCACCGCCACGGCGTTTCCCGCCAGTGCATTGAGGCTGGCCGGCTCCCACATCGAGCCCGGCAGCGGGCCGCGCGCGAGCCACGGCAGACCAGCGCCAATCAGCAGGGCGCCGGCGAACTGAACCCGCTTTCGGACGAGGTAAGACGGCGCAAGGCGCACCTGGTCGTGCCGCATCCTCAGGCCCCGTCCTGAGCTGGCCGATGGGCCCTCACAATGTCCACCGATCCATCTCCGGATCGAGGCGGCGCTCGCGCCACATGCCCTTGAGGTCCGCGAGCGTTCCGCCCGGCGCGACCATGGCGCAGAGCCGATGATCCGCCATTTCGCGATAGTCCCTGTGCGCGACCGCTCCGACGACCAGATCGTACGACCGTCCATCCGGAACCGTGACCGTGAGACCGTGCTCGCGCTCGATCTCTTGCGGGGAAGCGATTGGGTCGGCGACTTCGACCTCATGGCCGAGCCACTGCAGGCGCTTCACCAGGTCGAAGCAGCGACTGTTCCTAAGGTCCGGGACATTCTCCTTGAAGGTCAGCCCAAGGATGAGCGCCCTTCCCGCCTTGCGCCTGCGATCATGGAGGGCATCGGCGATCCACGCTCCCATGTTGTCGTTGGTCTGACGCCCAGCGAGGATCACTTGCGGATCGTGCCCGACCTGCTGCGCCAGGTGGCTGAGATAATAAGGATCGACGCCAATGCAGTGACCGCCAACCAGCCCGGGCTCGAAGCCGAGGAAGTTCCACTTGGTGCGCGCCGCGGCGAGCACGTCCCAGACGGACACGCCGATCTTCGAAAAGATCTGAGTCACCTCATTGATGAAGGCGATGTTGATGTCGCGCTGCGCATTCTCGATCGCCTTCGCCGCTTCCGCAGCCTTGATCGACGCGGCCCGGAACACTCGTCCGCTCGTCACCGCGCCGTAGATATGCGCCAGTTGCTCGACCACCTCGACATCCTCGCCGGCGACGACCTTGGTGATCTTCTCGATGCTATGCTCGCGGTCGCCAGGGTTGATCCGCTCGGGGCTATAGCCAAGCCGGAAGTCACGACCGCGCCGAAGGCCGCCGACGCGTTCGATTTCGGGGCCGCAAATCTCCTCGGTAACCCCGGGATAAACGGTGCTCTCATAAACGACCGTCGGTCGTCGGGACGCGTCGATGAGACTGCCGATCATCCGCGTCGCGGCAAGAACCGCCCCAAGGTCGGGCCGATTGCGCTCATCGACCGGCGTCGGAACGGTGACAATGTAGATGTCAGCGCCGGCGCAGTCTGACTGATTGGCGGTGAGCTTCAGTGAGCTCGAGCGGAGGATTGTGTCGTCAACCTCGCGAGTGCGATCGCGACCGTCCAGAAGCTCCCTGACGCGGTCCTCGTCGATGTCGAAACCGATCGTGTGGAACTTGCGGGCGAGCGCGACCGCGAGGGGCAACCCCACATAGCCGAGACCAATGACGACAATGCGGCCCCCGAGCTCCATACGCCAACTTATAAGCAGTTAATCCGTTTCGGATATGCTCGGTCCGAAATGGACGCAATAAGTTCGTCAGGCGACGTCGGCCTTCCCGCGACCGATGCCGAAATACATGAGCCCCGCCTCTTCGGCCTCCGAACGATCGTAGACGTTGCGCAAGTCGACCAGCGTCTTTCCCCTGAGCAGGGAGGCTATCCGGTCGAGGTCCAGTGCGCGGAACTCGTCCCATTCGGTCACAATGACAAGCACGTCGGCGCCATCCGCGGCGGCGTAGGCGTCATCCACGAACTCGACCCCGGAGAAGACTTGCTCGGCCTGGTGTCGAGCGACGGGATCGAACGCAACCACTGAAGCTCCGCGCTCCGCCAGCGATTTCACGATCGGGATTGACGGCGCCTCGCGCATGTCGTCGGTGTTCGGCTTGAACGCGAGGCCGAGGACAGCAACGCGCTTTCCCTCGATCTCACCACCAAGCGCCCGAGCCACGCGTTCGACCATCTCCTGCTTTCGCTCGTCATTGACCTCGACCGTGGTGCGGACAATCCGCTGGTCGACCCCTGCCTTATCGGCGGTCTGCAGGAGCGCCAGAGTGTCCTTGGGAAAGCAGCTCCCGCCATAGCCCGGGCCCGCGTGGAGAAACTTGGGTCCGATGCGATTGTCGAGCCCAATCCCCCGCGCAACGTCCTGAACGTCGGCATCGACCGCCTCACAGAGGTTGGCGATCTCATTGATGAAGCTGATCTTGACCGCGAGAAAGGCATTTGCGGCATATTTGGTGAGTTCCGCGGTCCGGCGGCCGGTGATCAGGATTGGCGCGCGGTTGAGGAACAGCGGCCGGTAGATTTCGCGCAGAACGTCCTGGGCACGCTCGTCCTCCGCCCCGACGACGATCCGGTCCGGATGCTTGAAGTCGGCGATCGCCGCGCCCTCGCGCAGGAATTCCGGGTTGGAAGCGACGGAGACATCGTCAACGCCCTCATCGTGCAAGATTTGTTCGATCCGATCCCCCGTTCCGACCGGCACGGTGGACTTCGTGACGACGACGGTGCCGGGCTTGATAACCTTGGCCAGCTCACGAACCGCCTCGAACACGAAGGTGAGGTCGGCATGCCCATCGCCGCGCCGCGCCGGGGTGCCGACCGCGATGAACACGGCTTCCGAATCGCGCATCGCGGCCGGGAGGTCGGTCGTGAAGGTCAGCCGGCCACGCTCGACATTCGCCTTGACGATGGCCTCCAGGCCGGGTTCCCAGATCGGCATGACGCCGGCATTCAGTCCGTCGATCTTGGAGGAATCCTTGTCGACGCAGCACACGCGATGGCCAAAGTCGGCGAAGCAGGCTCCGGACACGAGCCCGACATAGCCGGTGCCGATCATCGCGATGCGCATTCAACACTCCTGAAATAGCGTGCGCGGCCTTTAGCCGCTGGCTTGCGCGCTGAACAAGCGCGGAGCGTCGCTTATGGAAAGGGCGCCCGTTTTTGTGAGCACTGCTCCTGGGTCAGGAGTAATGGCACCCGCCATGAAACCGGACATCGACCTCCAACGCGCCGTCCTCCTTCCCATCGACATGCAGAAGGCCTTCGATTGCCCGCCCTGGCCGTGCAGGTGGAACGAACAGGTCGACTCCAACGGACTGGCGCTACTCGAGGCGTGGCGCTCGGCCGGCCGATCGATCATCCACGTCCGTCACGATTCGACTGAACGGGGGTCGACGCTGGCTCCGGGCTTGCCTGGAAATGCCTTCCGACCCGGCTTTGGTCCGAAAGGTGATGAGCCGCTCATCACCAAGAACGTCAACTCGGCCTTCATCGGCACCGACCTCGATGCACGGCTTAAGAAGCTCGGCGCGAAGCACGTCGTCGCCTTTGGAATCTCCACCGACATGTGCGTTTCGACCACGGTCCGAATGGGAGTGAACCTTGGTTGGGACATGATCCTCGTGCCTGACGCGTGCGACTGCTTCGACCTGCCCTGCCCCTACGGTGGCGATTGGATCCGCGCCGAGCAGGTCCAGGCCGCGCATGTCGCCACGCTCGCGTTCGAATTTTGCCGGATCATGCCGACCGCCGAGATCACTGGCATCGAGGCTGCAGCCCAGGTTCAGCTAAGAGCCTAGTTTTCGCCGCAAAATGCCTATATTGGCGCGGCCCTTCCGATGAACGTCACAACTCTCCCAAAGCCCCCGCGCGTCGGGCTGGTCTCGCTCGGCTGCCCCAAGGCCCTGGTCGACAGCGAGCGGATCATGACCAAGCTGCGCGCCGACGGGTACGACATGTCGCCCGATTACGCCGGCGCCGACGTGGTGCTGGTCAACACCTGCGGCTTCCTCGACTCCGCCAAGGAAGAGAGCCTCGAAGCGATCGGTGAAGCGATCGCCGAGAACGGCCGTGTCGTCGTGACTGGCTGCATGGGCAAGGAAGCCGACGTCATCCGGAACCGCTTCCCC
>DASSIU010000305.1:0-8840 GCA_035691585.1 Sphingomicrobium sp.
CGACGGCGACTTCGCGCTGATCCGCAAGGCCGACACGGCCTATGACGGGGAAATCGTGGTGGCGCTGATCGACAATGAGGAGGCGACGCTCAAGACGTTCCGCCGCGAAGGCAGCATGATCCGGCTCGATCCCGCCAACCGAAACTACGAGCCGCAGCGCTACGACCCTCGCCGCGTGCAAATCCAGGGCCGCCTTGCCGGCCTGATCCGCCGCTACTGAAGTCTAGAGGAGTCTCCGACCAGGGGTGAGCACCGACGCGGTCGGCGACCGTGTCCGCGCGCGGGTGGGCGCCGAGATAAATGGCGACACCCCCAGTTCGAGCGAGCGCCTCCTTGTCGAGCTTGAGCCAGCGCGGCGTGCAACCGCTTGGCAGGCGCCGGTCCGAAACCGCGATGTCGGCTGCGGCACAGGCAGCGGTGATGCTCGTCCAACCGATCCGCATCGAAGAGCGTGTCGCGAGCAGGCGCTTGGCGCTGGTCCCTTTGCCGATGACCGCAACACAGGCGTCGTGCGAGCAATCGCTGGTCGGCTGCCCGTCGAGAACGTCCGGATCGCCGTCAAATCCCGAAGCCTCGGCGAGCAGGCTGCGCACATAGTCCCCAGCCCTGTCGCGAAGAAGCAACGGGGTTCCGTCCTCGACCACGGCAAGGTGTCGCCCGTCGCCCATCACCAGCAGATCCGGCTTGGGCGCCATCAACGTCGCCATCGCACCGAGGGCGATCGGTATGAGGCCCAGGATTCTGACCCGGCTGGTCCACAACCCGAGCCACACCAGGCCACCCGAAATCAACCCGAATGCCCAGGCCGGCATGCCGGGGAGCATCGCCAGTCGTGTCGAGCTGGCGATCGCGTGAGCAAAGCCGAGGAGCGCTTTGAGCGCCAACCCGGTGAGCCACCACGCGGGCGCACCGAACCCGAGGCCGTCGAGGGCCAGCGATAGAGCCTCGAGCGGCATGATGACCATTTCAGTTAGGGGAATGGCGATGACGTTGGCGATGACGCCGTAGGGCCCCGCGCGATGGAAATGGTAGATGGCGAACGGCATGACCGCGAATTCCACCGCGCCGCCGGTGACGATGATCCCCGCCGCCCCGCGAAGGATTCGGCGAAGGAGGTGCTCGTCGCGACGCATGAACGTCTTCCGGGCCCAGGCCGTCGAATGAAGCGCGATGATCGCCCCGATCGCCGCGAAGGTCATCTGGAAGCTGGGACCGACGATCGATTCCGGCGCGATCAGGAGGATGGCCAGCGCGGATACGGCAAGCATGCGTATGTTGATGGCCTCGCGGCCGATCATCATTCCACCGAGGATCAAGAGCGCGGCGATGCAGCTTCGAACCATCGGGACCTGCCAGCCGGTCAAAACGGTGTAGCCGATGGCGGCAATCGCGCCCGCCATTGCCGCGATGACGATGAGGTTCAGGCGAAGGGCCAGCCATTCGCTTAACGCCAGTAAGCGGAGGGTCAGCAGCATGGCGATGCCGACGACGGCGGTAATGTGAAGCCCGCCGACCGACAGGAGGTGCGCAAGGCCGCTCCGGCGCATCGCATCCGCATCGTCCTTGCTGATCGAATTCTGGTTGCCGGTGGCAAACGCGGAGGCGATCGTTCCTGGAGAACCCGGCAACACGGTCCGAATGTGCCGATCGAGCCGCTCCCTGACGCCCTCCATCCCACCGCTTTTCGCGGGTCGAAGCACCACGACTGGGCCGAACGACCGTCCCGACCCTCCGATTCCGAGGAACCAGAAGTCGCGGGCATAATCGTAACCACCGGGTAGCGGCATGGGTGGAGGCGGCATCAAGCGCGCCTTCATTCGGACGATCGCTCCTGCCGCCAAGCCCGCCGGCGCGTCCTGTTCGGGAACATTCACTCGGACGACCGGCAAAGTTGTGCCTTGAGGAGCGAGCGTCAGGCGAACCGAGCCGCGAGCGATGAGCGGCTCGACCGAGATGATCCGTGCATCGAATTGCGCGACCTGCGGTCGCTCGAGCCTTGGCGCGGCGACCCATTCCGCCCGCGTCCAGATGAACGCGCAGCCGAGAGCTGCGGCTACGGCGAACCACCCGAGCGCGCGTCCCGACCGGCCATGGCCGAGCGCCAGGCTAAGCAGGCAGAGGGCCGTCGCGACGCACAGAAATGCCCGCCACTCAATGGGCGAACCGAGCGCGAACCAGGCGGCGATCCCGGTTCCGAAGCCGACCACCCCCCACGACGGGAGCTGCATGCGTTCGGCCTCGAGGAGCTTCTCCAGCTCCTCGATCGCCGCGGAAAACCGCGTCTTCCAATAGCTCCGAGCACGCTGTGGAAGAGGCGCTTCCCCTATGTTAGGGGCGCTCGTCCATTGCATTGCAGCATGAACAGAAGAGGAAAGTGCGCAGAAGCGCAAGCGGAGAAACTTTGACCAGCGCAAGTGATACGTCGCGGCCCGTCGTTACCCGTTTTGCACCGTCTCCGACGGGTTACCTCCACATCGGGGGCGCCCGGACGGCGCTGTTCAACTGGCTCTACGCCCGCCACCACGGCGGCAAGTTCCTGCTGCGGATCGAAGACACGGACCGCGCTCGATCCACCACGGAAGCGATCGACGCGATCCTCGACGGGATGCGTTGGCTCGATCTCGATTGGGACGGCCACGAATATTACCAGTCGCAATTCTGGTCCCGGCATGCGGAAATCGCCCATCGGCTGCTTGAGCGGGGAGCGGCATACCGCTGCTACATGACGCAGGAGGAGCTCGCCGAGCAGCGGGAGAAAGCGAAGGCGGAGCGCAAGCCATTCCGGATCAACAGCCCGTGGCGCGACGTCGCCGAGGACCAGGGCGACAAGCCATTCGTGATCAGGCTCAAAGCGCCGCGCGAGGGCGAGACCGTGATCGACGACGAGGTCCAGGGCCGGGTCACGGTCCAGAACGCCGAGATCGACGATTTCATCCTGCTCCGCTCCGACGGGACTCCGACCTACATGCTTGCGGTGGTGGTCGACGATCACGACATGGGCGTCACCCACGTGATCCGCGGTGACGACCATTTGAACAACGCCTTTCGCCAACTCGCCATCATCCGGGCGATGGGCTGGCCGGAGCCGACCTACGCGCATGTCCCGCTGATCCATGGTCCGGACGGCGCCAAGCTCAGCAAGCGCCATGGGGCGATGGGCGTTGATGCCTATCGCGACGAGCTCGGCCTGCTTCCGGAGGCAGTGAACAACTACCTCCTCCGTCTCGGCTGGGGGCACGGCGACGATGAGATCATCAGCCGTGACCAGGCGATCGAGTGGTTCGACCTGCCGCAGGTCGGCAAGTCGCCGTCTCGCTTCGACTTCAAGAAGCTCGAGAACTTGAACGGCCATTATATCCGCGAGGCCGACGACGAGCGGCTCGTCGCGCTTGTTGCTCCGAAGCTCGGGCTTTCCGACACCCAAAAAGGCTTGCTGGTGAAGGCGATGCCCGAGTTGAAGGCCCGCGCCCATACCCTGGGCGAGCTGGCCGAAGGTGCCCGCTTTCTGTTTGCCGGCCGCCCCCTCAAGATGGATGCAGCCGCCGAAGCACTGCTCACCACCGAGGCGCGCGCGCTCCTCGCTTCGGCTCACGCCGGGCTTGTTGCACTTGCGAACTGGGACGGGCCGGTCCTAGAGGCAGCCATCCGCGAGGTCGCGGAGGGCACAGGCGTGAAGCTCGGCAAGCTTGCCCAGCCGCTTCGCGCCGCCCTTACTGGACGCACGACCTCTCCGGGCATTTTTGATGTGTTGGCGTTGCTGGGCCGGGACGAGAGCCTGGCCCGTATCGCCGACCAGATGGAGCCGAACGAATGACCGACAAGACTGCCACCCTGGGTGTGGAGGGAACCAACCACCAATTCATGCTGCTCGAAGGGTCGGTCGGTCCCGAGGTCATCGACATTCGCAAGCTCTATGGGGAGACCGGAATGTTCACCTACGATCCGGGCTTCACCTCGACGGCGAGCTGCGAGAGCGCGATCACCTACATCGACGGCGAAAAGGGCGTCCTCCTTCACCGCGGCTATCCGATCGATCAGCTGGCCGAGAAATCGTCGTTCATGGAGGTTGCGTACCTGCTGCTCCACGGTGAGCTGCCAACCAAGGCCGAGCTGGACAATTTCGTCTACACGATCAGCCGCCACACGATGGTGCACGAACAGCTCGCGACCTTTTATCGCGGGTTCCGGCGTGACGCGCACCCGATGGCGGTCCTCTGTGGCGCCGTCGGCGCTCTCTCTTCTTTCTACCACGACAGCACCGACATCACCGATCCCGAGCAGCGGATGATCGCTTCGCACCGGCTGATCGCGAAGATGCCGACCCTGGTGGCGATGGCGTTCAAGTACAGCCTCGGCCAACCCTTCATGTATCCGCTGAACAGCCTCAGCTACACGGGCAACTTCCTGCGGATGACCTTCGGCGTTCCGGCCGAACCTTATGAGGTGAGCCCGGTGATCGAGGATGCGATGCGCAAGATCTTCATCCTCCACGCCGACCATGAGCAGAACGCTTCGACCTCGACCGTGCGGCTGGCAGGGTCGTCGGGGGCCAATCCCTTTGCCTGTATCGCCGCCGGCATCGCCTGCCTGTGGGGCCCGGCACACGGAGGCGCGAACGAGGCAGCACTCAACATGCTGCGCGAGATCGGCGACGTGAAGCGCATTCCCGAATATATCGCCCGAGCGAAGGACAAGAACGACCCGTTCCGGCTGATGGGCTTCGGTCACCGCGTCTACAAGAATTTCGACCCGCGCGCGAAGGTGATGAAGGCGACCGCTGACGAAGTCCTCGCCGAGCTTAACATCTCCGACCCGGTGCTCGATGTCGCCAAGGAGCTCGAGCATATCGCGCTCAACGACGAATATTTCATCGAAAAGAAGCTGTACCCGAACGTCGATTTCTATTCGGGCGTGATCCTCAACGCGATCGGCTTCCCGACCGACATGTTCACCGCGTTGTTCGCGCTCGCTCGAACGGTGGGCTGGGTCGCGCAATGGAACGAGATGATTGCCGATCCCGAGCAAAAGATCGGGCGGCCACGGCAGCTCTACACCGGGCCCACCCAGCGGAACTACATTCCAGTCGATCAGCGCTAGGCGGCAGGCAGCGTCAGCGTGAAGCGCGCGCTCTCGCCGGGCGTGCTGTCGAGCGTGACATCGCCGCCCATCGAGCGGGCAAGCCGGCGGGAGATGGCCAGGCCAAGCCCCGTTCCGCCCTCGTTCGGATGAGCTCTCTCGAAGCGCTCGAAGATCCGCTGCTGGTCGGCCGCCGCGACCCCAGGGCCTTGGTCGGTCACGGAAATCGAGGCAGCGACCGGCGAACGCGCGAAGGCGATCACGATCCTGCCGTTCTCGGGCGAGTACCGGATCGCATTGCCGATCAGGTTCACGAGGATCTGGATGACCGCCCGCTGCTCGCCCTTCGCGGGAAGCGGCTCGCGACCGTCGAACTCGATCTTGACCGAGCGCTCCTCCGCCGAGCTATCGAGCATGACCACCGCTTCCCCGGCAAGTGCGGCAAGGTCGATCGACTGGTGCGCCTGTGAAGGCTCGTCCTTCATCGATGTCAGGACCGAGAGAAGATGACGCGCAGCCGCGGCGATGTCGGTGCCGTAGCTCGCATAGTCGCTCCTGAGTGGTCCGTCGGCACGTTCGACGATCCGCTCAGCGCTCTCGATGATCCGATCGAGCGGCGAGCGGAGCACCTCGTCCAGCGCTTCGTCGAATGCGTTGGCTCGCAACTCCGCCGGAGCTGCAGGAGACGTTCCGTCTGACTGAACCGAACCGCGAAACCCGGCGAAGCTGCCCTCCGCGCCGGTGACCACCTCGCCGCTGAGGATCAGCGAGCGGGCCTCGTCGGCTCGGCTGCGAGCCCTTTGGCCGGCAAATCCCCGGCGCGCCGCAAGCGCGCTGATCAGCGGCATTTCGCCGGCTTGATCCTCCTCGAGGCGAACTACGCGCGTGAGTGGCTGTCCGGCCGCTTCCTCCTGCTTCACTCCGAGCAAATCGGCGAGGTCGGGGGACAGCGAAATGAGCCGCAACTCCTCGTCGGCCGCCCACTCGTTACGAGCACCGCCGGTTTCCTCGTCCGCCGTTCCGCCGAGCATCGCGGCGAGCCGCGCGCCAGCCGGGGGCCGCACGGTCCAGCCCTCGAGTGACAGGCTTACATCATCACCGTCCGGAATTGCGCGAACCCAAAGCTCAACGTCGTGATCGGTCGAGGCGGCGAGCGCTGGCCGCGACACGGCCGTGCGAAGTTTTCGAGCGAGCTGCGCGACCGCGGCAATCTGCGGAAGCGCGAGCGGCTGGCCCAGAGCCGATCCGGCCTCGCGCTGCAACGCCTCCAGCTCGGGATCGGCGGACACAAGCCGGCCCGTCCGGTCGAGCCGCCCAAGCACCGCCCTTGGTTCTGAGGGAACGCTAGCCACGAGCCTGCCCCAACCGCTCCAGCGCAGCGCGGTACCCGGGCTCGGTCAGCAGCCACGATCGCGCGGACTGCACCTCGGTGTCGGTCATTCGATCGAACATGCCGATCGCGGCGCCTGCGTCACTTATCCCAAGCAGATCGCCGATCCCTCCGAGAAGGCCCGCGCCGAGCTCCCGCGACGCACCGGCAACGCGCAATAGCGCCATGACATGCGCCGCATTTCCGGACAACAGCTCGTCGAGCACCGAATCGGTCGAAAGACCGGCCCGCCGCGCCAGGACTTCGGCGACGAAACCGATTTCGCCCTCGTGAGCCGCAGCCAGGACAAGCTCATCGGTGAGCCCACCGGATTCATCGAGGAACACGACCAGCGCCGCTGTTAGCGCATCAATTCCGCGCTCCGGGTCCCGGCGCTCGAGAACGTTGTCGGACGCCTGCGTAAGCTCGGCATCGGCAGCCGGCAGGCCGCGCGCGGCGCCAAGCTCGCGGCGCAGCGCGGCCGCGACCGCCTGGGCCAGCGCCTCGGCCGATGTCTCCGACAGGTCGTCGAAGGAAATCAGACATTGGCCGAAACGATCGCGGCGGCGGCCCCGGCCGAGGATCAGCGCCATCGCGGCGGCAGCGACCGCACCATAATCGTGACTGACCAGCCCCTGCAGGACACGCGCCTCCCGGCGACCGCTGCGGGCCCTTGCCGCAGTCGCGATCCGCTCTTCATCCGCCCGTCGGAGGAGCAGGGCCATCAGCTCGGGAATATCGAGGAGGCCCGTGGCGCTCAGCTCCTCGACCAGGGCGGCATCGCTCTCATCGTTCGCGGCAAGGCGCCCGCTGGGCAGAGCCGCGCGAATTGCATCGGCAACGTCACCGATCAGACAGTGGAGCATGGCGGTCATCAGCGCCCGCTCCTGCTCCGTCAGGCGCTTCGCGGGGTTGAGGAAGAAATCACGCCGCACGGTGGCGAGGCGCCCACGCCCGGCTAGGCGCGAGACGGCGTTCCCGCCCGCTTCAAGAGCGGCAATGGGCCATTCTTCCGGCATCATCCGGTTCGGATTATCCGATTTCAGTTAACTTCGCGTCAACTCGAAGGGAGATGCCGCACCCGCTGGACGATGAAGAAGGACAAAGCCGCATAGACCAGGACGGCGATCAGGTAGGCCGTCCAGACGCCGCCAAGGGCGAAGGGAATGGCGAGGAAGATCGCGTTGCGGCGCGAGAACAGCCATTGGTCGCCGCCCGGAGGAATCGCCGCCTTCTCGATCCGGAATGCCTCCGCAAACCCGCAGCCCGACGCTGCGGCAACTAGCGCGCCCCACCCTGTTCCGTGGCGCATTTCCCACAAACCGATCGCGAGGAAAGCCAACCCCGCAGCCGGCCAGAGTGCGAGCTTGCTCCACAGTCGTGCCGCGAATGGCCTCAGCCTCAGAGTCGCCAATCGGGCAGCGATCAGGTCGAGGGGCGCCGAGATGAGCAGAAGGATCAGGCCGGCACCCAGCCATCCTCGGGTGAAGCAAACCGCACCTCCGACGGTCAGCGCAAGCGCGGCCCAGATGAGCCAGATTGGACGGACGCCCGTTTCCATCAGCTGTTCGGTTGCGAAATCCTCGACCAGCGGCAGGATGTAGCGGCTCGCCCAGTCGTCGCGCCCGCCGCGGGAGGAGTGAATGAGGCTGCGCTGGAAGTCGATAAGGTCGTCGGCGCTGTTGACCAACAGGGATTCGCCCGTCTCGCTGGTCAACGGAACCCGTCGAGCCCCTTCCTGGATCGCGCGCCGCAGCAGGGTCGACTGCAGGTCCCAATCGCCGAGCATTGCCGCGGTCGAGCCGAGGAGGCGTGCGTCGGCGAGCGCTATCCCGGCCCACCGGGTTTGTGCGTCGATTCGTTCGAATTCCTCGTGGGCTTGGTCGTCGGGAACGGTCGCCACCGCAGGCTCCGGTTCGGCGGCGATGGCGGTCACGACATTCACCGGCGGCGCGACTCCATCGCCGATCAGGAGGATCATCGAGCCTGCCTCGAACCGGCTGACGGCCTCGTTCACGTCGCTCACCGGGAACACACCGACCCCGTCCAGGCGGAGGCGCTCGAACGCATCCTGCAGTGCCTGGGGCACGCGCTCGACGACAACCACGACCGGGGCCGCTCCGGCAGCCGAAGCACAGCGGACCTGATATTCGAGCAGGGTCCGTCCGGCGAGCGGAAGCAGGGCGCGCAACCCGCCGCTGTCATCTTCCTGATAGGCGCTGATCAGCGCGCCGACGGCCATCCTTTCGGGCACCCTCCCCTTTTGGGTCGCTATGCACTCTCTAATCGCTTTCGTGCACCGTCAAAGATGGTAAACTGCCTTTGCGATGACACCCACTCCAAAGCGCGCCGAACATCTGCCCCCGGCCCAGGACGCGGCAGAACCCCTCGAGCT
>DASSIU010000306.1:0-7061 GCA_035691585.1 Sphingomicrobium sp.
GGTCCACGCGCGATATGGCGCACAGCTATGGCTCTGGGGTCAAGTCCCGGTTGCCGAGCGGCGGTCGAGCTGCCGGCGCTTTTCGACCAGGCCGCCGTCGCCCACCAGCCGATAGAGGCCACGCGCGTTGATGTCGGAGCCGAGCTTGCCGGTTTGCCCGATCACCGTTTCACCGGCCCCGAGCATCAGCCAGCCGTCCTCGGCCATCGCGCCCGCGATTCGCTCGAAGGCGAGCGCCTTCTTCTCGGGGCTAAGGTAGAGCAGCACGTTGCGGCACAGGACGATATCGAAATCGCCCGGATGCGGGGCGGGCTCCAGCAGGTTGTGGACCTGGAATCGAACGGGCTTGCGGAGGGTCTCGACGGCCCGCCAGCCGTTCGGTGTCTCCTCGAACCACTTGATCATCTGGTTGATGCCGAGGCCCCGTTGGACCTCAAACTGGCTGTACGTGCCATTGCGCGCCCGATCGATGCAGGAGGTCGAGACGTCGGTGCCCAGAATGTCGATGGTCCAGCCACGCCATTTTTCCGCTTCCTCGATGAACAGCATCGAGAGCGAATAGACTTCCTGCCCGGTCGAGCAGCCGGCTGACCAGATCCGCAACCGCTTCGATTTGTCCCGCCGCTGGGCAAGCTGCGGGAGCGCATGGCGCTGGAGCACGTCGAACGGCGCGCGATCGCGGAAGAAATAGGTTTCGTTGTTGAGGAGCGCTTCGACGACCTTTTCCGACAAGCTCGGCTCCTTGCCCATGACGAGGATGGTGATGAGTTCATCGAGGGTCGCGATTCCCCGCTCGCGCAGCAGCGCCGACAGCGCGGTCTCGATCCGCCAGCGGCGACTCAAGGTTAGCTGCTGCCCGGTGCGCGCCTCCAGGAGGCCCGCGAGAATCCGGCTGGAGCTGTCGCTTATTTGCACGGCGAGTCCTCATCGGTGCGGGAGGCAATCCGCCGGGCGATCTTGTCCGGCGGCAGGACTGCGCAGGCAAGCCCGGCTTCCAGGATGGCCCGGGGCATGCCCCAAACGGCGCAGCTTGCCTCGTCCTGGGCGAGGATCGATCCGCCGCAGGCCACCAGACGCGAGGCTCCCTCGACGCCGTCGCGGCCCATTCCGGTCAGGACGACTCCAAGTGCTCCGGTCCCGAACATCGCCCCAACCGAGGCCAGCATCGGATCGACCGAAGGCATGCACCCGCTGCTGCTGCGTCCGTGCGTGAGGCGGACGACCGCGGTTGTGCGACCTGGCTCGAGGGTCAGGTGAGCATCACCCGGAGCGACAATGATCCGGTCCGGCCGAAGCTCCATGCCGTCTTCGGCAACCAGGGCCTCGCGGCGAGCGACGCCGCCAAGCTGACGCGCGAACACGCTCATGAACGGTATCGGCAAATGCTGGGTAACGAGGATCGGGACACCGATCTTCTTGGGCAGCGCGTGGAACAGCGAGCCGAGCGCGTGGATTCCACCGGTCGAGGCGCCGATCGCCAGCACGTCGATCGGGTCGGTCGGCATCGCACGAAGGATTTGAGGCGAGCTTAGCTTGGCCGTCGCGACGGGAAGTTCGACGGAGGCATAGCCGAGCGCTTTCAGCTTGCTCACCAGTATCTCGGAGAATTTCCCGTTGAAGCGTCCGGTGCCGGGCTTTGGCATCGTGTCGGCTGCCCCGAGTGCCAGTGCAGCCACTGTCTGCTCGGCTCCGTCCTCGGCGAGCGATGACACGATCATGACCTTGGCGCCGCCGGCGGCAGCGATGATGCGCGGGATCGACTTCAGCCCGCCCGCCCCCGGCATTTCCAGGTCCAATATGACAATGTCGACGCGGCATTCGCCGAGTGCCTCGATGGCGTCCTCGGCGGTCCCGGCGACCGCGGTGATTTCGAAGGCTGGATCGCTTTCGACCATCCGCGACAACACCGCCCGGGCGACCGTCGAATCGTCGACGATCATCAGCCGGATCCTGCGATGCGTCTTGCGCGGGTCCGATAAGCGGTCCCGCGATCTGGCGAGTGCCCGCTCCATGGCCCGGCTACTCAGGCGACGCCGACGAGCTGGAGCTTGATGTGGAGCGTTTCGCGGTCGAAGGGTTTCATCACATATTCGTCCGCGCCCGCCTCGAGCGCCGCCCGGATATGCGCCATGTCATTTTCGGTGGTGCAGAAGACGACCTTCGGCTGATCGCCGTGGCCGCGCTGGCGAAGCATCTTCAGGAACTCCATTCCGCTCATCACCGGCATGTTCCAGTCGAGCAGGACGACGTCCGGCATCTTGGCCTCGCAGCGCGACAACGCTTCCTGGCCGTCGCCGGCTTCGTCGACCTCGAACTCGAGAGTTTCGAGGATGTGCCGTGCGACCTTGCGGATCACCTTGGAGTCATCGACGATCAAACAGCTTTTCATTCGGACACTTCCCACTTCGATGCCGTCCTGATTAAACACTAAGGGTAACGAAGAGCTTAAGCTGCCTTGGCTTCGGCGGCCCCGGCAATCAGTGCCGCGACGTCGACCACCAGCAGCGGACCCTGTTCGGTTTCGACCATTCCTTCGCAGGCGCGCTCCCAGCCGGCGCCCATTGCGGCGCGGACCGGTGATGGATCGGACAGCGCCTCGACGACGTCTTCGACAAGGTCGACGATCAGCGCGTAATGATGACCGTCGAGCTCGACCACCGCCGCCTCGCGGATGCCGTCCGAGCAATCGGTGTCGCCGAGCTCGAGCGAACGCATGCAGTCGATGACGGTGAGCACCCGGCTCCTGAGCGCGGAAAGGCCCGCGATATGAGGCGCCACGCGCGGCACCGGGATGAGGGTGTCCAGCTCGACCACGGATTCAACGGATGCGGCGGGCAAGGCGACCCGTTCCCCGGCGATGGTGACGACCAGCAGAAGCTCGTTCACTTGCCCCTCCCCGCCGAGACCGACTTCAACGCGATCAGCAGACCGGCGCGGTCGTAGCGATAGATGCTGAAATCCTTCTTGTTCGCGGCGTCCGGCTCGGCGCGAAGCCAGATCGTCCGGTCACCGCCTTCCTCCGGCGGATCTTCGCCAAGCGAAGCGATGACCACGTCCGCGTCCTCTTCTTCGTCCTCGATGACTCGGTAACCGGCCGCCTCGATGAGAGGCCGGAGCATGTTCTGCATCCAGGGATCCCAGCACGGGATTCGGCAGACGAGCCTCTCGGTCGCCCGCGCGGTCGCACCGACGTGCGAGGAGAACAGCCAATGCGCATCCACGAGCTCCGCCGGCTCGCCGTTGACCAGCGACACGCCGCTGATCTCGCCAGGGCTGTCCGCGTGAATCACGTCATGCTCGATGGCCGCGAAGTCGATGACCTCTCCGAAAGCGTAGCCAATCTCATGGCTGCCGTCGTTGAGACGGAAGAGACGCACCTTCTCGTCTCCGATTTCCGAGGCGGTTGCGCCCGCGAGCGGAAGGATCGCTTCACCGAGGTGAACCCGGAGCTGCCCCGCCGCTTCGGTGATGCTCGATGCGGGTACTTCCTCGATCCGGTCGACCACCGCGAGGCGCAGCGCGCGTCGGCCTCCGTCAAGCCCGCGAAACAGCAGCACGGGGGTGGCCTTCGAGACCGCGGCGGCGGGTCCGTCGGCGATGCGCGCGGCACGCTCCTGCGCTTCGAGCTTCACGCCGCCGACCTGGGCGATTCCCGCCGGGTCCATCAGGAGAATTGGGCTGCCGTCGTCGGCGAGTGTCGTACCGGCGTACAATCCGGTGGCCATCACCGCCGGAGCAGCGGGTTTCACGACCAGCTCTTCATGATCGTGGATCCGATCGACCGACAAGGCGTAGACGTCGCCGCCGGCAGGGCGAAGCACAATCAGCCTGCGATCCTGCTCGTCGACCGTGCTGTCGAGGCCGAGGATGGTCGCGAGGGAGACCTCCGGCACTCGACGGCCGCGGATCGTCGCGACCCCGGCACCGCCGAGATGTTCGAGAGTAACGCTTTCGCCATTGGCTCGAACGATCTCCTCGATGGCCGAGCGGGGAATCGCGAAGTGCTGGCCGGCGATTGAAACGGTCAACGCCGGAATGATGGTCAACGTTAGCGGAACGCGCAAAGTCATGCGGGTGCCGTCGCCGATCTTGCTGTCGACCTCGACAATGCCGCCAATGCGCTCGACGTTTGAGCGCACGACATCCATGCCGACACCCCGGCCTGAAATCGCCGTGACCTCCTCGGCCGTGGACAATCCCGCCTCGAAGATGAGCGCCAGCTGGTCGCGCGGAGAAAGCTGCGCGGCGTCCTCCTTGGCAATGACTCCGTTGGCGATTGCCTTTTCGACCAGCCTCTTGCCGTCGATCCCGCGGCCGTCATCATGGATATCAATGAGGATCTGATTTCCCGATTGACGGGCGGAGACCGAGAGCACACCAATCTCGCGCTTGCCGGCCTTTAACCGGTCGGCCGGCTTTTCGATGCCGTGATCCACCGCATTGCGGATGATGTGGGTCAGCGGATCGCGGATCATCTCGATCATCTCGCGATCGAGCTCGACGTCACCGCCTTCGATGTCGACCAACACCTGCTTGCCGAGCTCGGCCGAAAGGTCGCGAACCATCCGCGGAAGCCCGACGAACAAATTCTCGATCCGCTGCATCCGCGTGCGAGTGATCGCGTCGCGCATTTCAGCGATGATCGACGACAGGCGCTCGAACGCGCCGTCGACCGGCACATCGATCTCGGACTCACGCAGCCGGCGCGCAAGCTCGTTCCTCGCCAGCACCATGTCGGAAACCGTGCTCATCACGCGATCGAGAAGCTCGACCGACAAACGAATGGTCCTTGGAGCGGCCGAGGATTTGGTTGCTGCATCCGCAGCCGTGGCGACCAGCGGTGTCGCGACGCCTTCAGCGCCCGGCGCGAGCGCATCGATGAGGTGATTGTCGTCACCGGCGGGCATGTCCTCGCCGGCTTCGATGCATGCGACCATTTCGCCGATCCGGTCGATGACGGCCAGGACCGCGCTGACCAGCGCGCCGTCGGGTGTTCGTCGTCCGGCCCTACAGTCGGCCAGCGCATCCTCGGCGGCATGGCTGAGGGCTTCGAGCCGGGGGAATTCGAAGAAGCCGCAATTGCCCTTCACGGTATGGACGAACCGGAAGATGTTATCGAGCCGCGCGCGATCGTCCGGCTGCGCTTCCCAGGCGACGATCTCGCCCCCCAGGGCTTCGAGCATCTCGCGGCATTCGGCTACGAAATCGGCAATCAGGTCGTCCATCGGCGAATTCGCCCCTCAGCGCTGGCTTCAGGCCGCTTATGCCGGGGAGGAGTTAACGCGCCGTTATCCCTGTCCAGAGCGAACTCGAAGGACCTGTCCTGAGGGAAGCGAGCGGACCCTTCCCTCAATTCCGGGGAAGATGGGCTCCGATCAGCAGCGCCTCGCTGGCTGGGTCTGACAATCGAATTGATCCGCCCGCTTCGGTCACGAGGTTGTGGGCGAGCCATGCGCCGGCCGCACGCGGCTCAACGGGGCCGCCATTGACGCCGTTCAGCAGCGTTTCCCGCAGATTGGGGTCGAGCAGGATGCGAGGTCCTTCGGCGCGGACTGCCAGCTCCACCTCGGTGCCGCGGCGCTCAGCCCCGACGTCAAGGCGGCCACCCCGAACGAGCGCATCGCCCGCCAGCATCGCGAGGTTGAGCAGCAGCTTGACCGCCCCTTTCGGAAGCTTCTCATCCTTGACGACCCAACCGAGCTCGATCCGCCGCTCGGGTCCGAACAACCCTTCGAGCGCGATTTCAGCCTCGTGCGTATCGATCTCCTCACCGAAGCCACCGGCGGCGCCGAACGCCAGCCGGAAGAATTTGAGCTTATTGGCCGACGCGCGGGCGCTTTCCGCGAGCAGCTCGAGGCACTTCTCCCGCATCTCGGGGTCCGTCTCGTCGGCGAGCAGCTCGATGCCGTTGTTGAGGGCGCCAACCGGCGACATCAGGTCGTGGCAAAGCCGCGAGCAGAGCAGGCTGGCAAGATCGACGGGATTCATCGCAAGGCGTTGATGGGGCAGAGTTTAACCTCGCGCAAGCTCCTCGGCATTGAACCGGTGTGGGCGGATTCCCATATCCTGTTCACGAATGGGGGGAATTCAGACGATCGATGTGCGCCTGGAGCCCGCCCATGCGGGGTGGCGCCTCGACCGCGCGCTCGCCGCGGCGGTTCCCGCTTTGTCTCGCGAGCGCCTGAAGGCCCTGATCCGCAGCGGCGCGGTAGAAACCGGCGGCAGGCAGCTTCGCGACCCGGCCACCAAGGTTCGTGGCGAGGAAGCGCTTCGGGTCGCGGTTCCCGAGCCCAGACCGGCGCACAACGAGGCGCAGGACATTCCGCTGACTATTGTCTTTGAAGACGAGCATTTGCTGGTCGTGGAAAAGCCGGCCGGGCTGGTCGTTCACCCCGCGGCGGGGAATCTCGACGGAACGCTCGTGAATGCGCTGCTCCACCATTGCGGTGGTTCCTTATCCGGGATTGGAGGTGTGGCTCGACCAGGTATCGTCCACCGAATCGACAAGGATACGTCGGGACTGCTGGTCGTCGCGAAGACCGACGTTGCCCACGAAGGCCTCGCAAAACAGTTTGCGGCGCATTCGATTGACCGACGCTATCTCGCGATCGTCGGCGGCGTTCCCAAGGCCAGCAAGGGGACGATCGACGCTCCTCTCGCCCGCTCCACGGCGAACCGGAAGAAGATCGCGATTGTCGAAGCGAGCCGGGGCAAGCGCGCCGTCACCCACTGGCGACGTCTGACCATGCTCCAGGATGCCGCGCTCGTCGAATGTCGGCTAGAAACCGGCCGAACGCACCAGATCCGTGTCCACCTGGCATCCATCGGTCATCCGCTGATCGGTGATCCAGTTTACAGTCGTTCGGGAAAGACACAGGCCAAACTGTTGAACAAACTACAGTTTCGTCGGCAGGCGCTGCACGCCGCCGAGCTTGGATTCACCCATCCGGTGACCAAGCACAGGCTATCGTTCTCCAGTCCCATGCCACCCGACATGCAGGAACTGTTCAACGCGCTTGGTGTATAGGATTTAACTCGCTAGGGCGCCGCGGAGCCGCCCT